>NZ_JAIUKB010000112.1:0-37700 GCF_020176785.1 Saccharopolyspora sp. 6V
CCGCTGTCGCAGACCTCACCACCCACCAACCACCAACAGATCAGTTGATCAGTTGATCAGTTGTTCCTCTCAGCGGCGAAGCCGCTGAGCTGCCGACCCAGCACGCAACCGGCACCGCCGCGGGTTCTCAGCGTTCTCCTCGCGAGGACAGCGATTTCTCATGTGGCGGAGCCACCTGTGAAATCGATCCCGCAGCGAGGAAATCGCTGAGGTTCCGCCACCCGCCCCCGAGCAGAACGACCACGCCCCCCAGCAATAGAAAGCGCCCCCGCGCTCGACCGACCTGGGGGTCATCGGGAGCGCGAGGGCGCTTCGTGGTCCACCCCTGGGGGTCAGGTGGACGAAGAACACCTTACCAACTACATCGGGATATTCCTACTCCGCCCGGCCGGTGTCGTAATCGAATCGGAATCAAGCTGCGCCGGCGGTGGTGCCGCGGGCGGCGCGGACGACTCCGGCGACGGCGTCGGCGGAGAGCTCGTCGAGCCGCAGGCAGGCCCCGCCGAGCGCGGTCGCGACCTTGGCGGCGAGGCCGAGCCGCACCACGCCCTGCTCGCAGTCGACGACGACGGAGGCGACGCCGAGCCCGGCGAGCAGTCCGGCGGCGCGCATGGAGTCCTGCACCGCCCGCTTCGCGCGAGCGCGCCCGGTTCCGCCGTCACCGGCGGGAACGGTGGCCTTGCCGTCGGTGAGCAGCACCAGCAGCGGGCGCCGCCGCGGGTCCCGGGTGCGTTCGGTGCCGATGACCTGGTGGACCTTGAGCAGGCCGGTGGCGAGCGGGGTGCGGCCGCCGGTGCGCAGGTCGCGCATCCGGGTGGCGGCGATCTCCACGGAGGAGGTGGGCGGCAGCGCGAGTTCGGCCTGGTCGCCGCGGAAGGTGACCACGCCGACCTTGTCCCGGCGCTGGTAGGCGTCGCGCAGCAGCGAGAGCACGGCGCCGCTGACGGCGGACATGCGTTCGCGGGCGGCCATGGAGCCGGAGGCGTCGACGGCGAAGAGCACCAGGTTGCCTTCGCGTCCTTCGCGGACGGAGCGCCGGACGTCGTCGCGGTGCAGCACCAGGCCGGGGCCGCTGCGGCCGCGGGTGCGCTGGTGCGGGGCGGCGGCGATCAGGGTGGCGGGCAGGTGCACGCCATGACCGTCCACTGTGGATGATCGAACGGTCTGCCCGCTGCGGGAGCGGGCGCGGGACCGCCGGCCGGGGGCGCCTTCGCCGACGCCGGGGACTTCGAGCAGCCGGGCGCGGAACGCGGGCGCGGGCGCGGCCGGGGGCTTGTTCGCGGGAGCCTGGCCGGGGCCGTCCTCGCGCCGGGAACCGCCGTCGCCGTTCGGCGCGGGCGATTCCGGCGGGGTGGGGGCTTCGCCGCCGCCGGGCCCGTCGGGTCCGTCGTCCGGTCCGCCGTCGGGCGCGCCACCGCCGCCTCCGCCGGGGCCGTCGTCGGGACCTTCCGGCGGCTCTTCACCGGAGTCCTGGTCGTCGGCGGAGCCCTGGTCGTCACCGGCGTTCCGGTCGTCGGCCGGTTCCTGCTCGGCGTGCTGGGCGGCGTCCTCGAGCGCCTGCTGCAGCTGGTCCTCCTCGACGCCGGGTTCGTCGAACGGGTCGCGGCGGCGCCGGTGCGGCAGCGCGAGCCGGGCCGCGGCCTCCACGTCGGCTTCGGCGACCTCGTCGGCGCCGCGCCACGCGGCGTGCGCCACGGCGGTGCGGGCCAGCACCAGGTCGGCGCGCATCCCGTCCACGTCGAACGCGGCGCACAGCGCGGAGATCCGCCGGAGCTCGGCGTCGGGCAGCCGCACCGATTCCACTGTGGACCGGGCGTCGGCGATGCGGCGGGCGAGCGCGGCGTCCTCGGCGGCCCACCGCTCGGCGAAGCCGGCCGGGTCCGCTTCGAAGGCGAGGCGCCTGCGCACCACTTCGGTGCGGGTGGTGACGTCGCGGGAGGCGGCGACCTGCACGGTGAGGCCGAACCGGTCGAGCAGCTGCGGGCGCAGCTCGCCCTCCTCCGGGTTCATGGTGCCGACGAGCAGGAACGAGGCGGCGTGCGTCACCGACATGCCTTCCCGCTCCACGTGCGCGCGGCCCATCGCGGCGGCGTCCAGCAGCAGGTCCACCAGGTGGTCGTGCAGCAGGTTGACCTCGTCCACGTAGAGCACGCCGCGGTGCGCCGCGGCCAGCAGCCCGGGCTGGTAGGCGCTGACGCCTTCGGTGAGCGCGCGTTCCAGGTCGAGTGAACCGACGAGCCGGTCCTCGGTGGCGCCGACCGGAAGTTCCACGAGTTCCGCGGGGCGCGTCGTCCCGGAGACCTCGGCGTGCGGGCCGTCCGGGCACCGCGGGTCGGGTCGCCGCGGTTCGCAGCCGAAGCGGCAACCGGGCACGACGTCCAGCGCGGGCAGCAGCGAAGCGAGCGCGCGCACCACCGTCGATTTCGCGGTGCCCTTCTCACCCCGCACCAGCACCCCGCCGATGCGCGGGTGCACCGCGTTGAGCAGCAGCGCCAGCCGCATGTCGTCGTGCCCGACCACGGCCGTGAACGGGTACCGCGGGCTCGCGGGAGCAGTCATGCCAGGTGTTCCTTCCTCGGGTCTCGGACGCCCCGATGTCGGCTGCGCCTGGGCGAGGCAGTGTCCTGGCTCCCGGATCAGCGCGGAACTCCGGCCTTCCCAGGCGGCAGCGCCCGGTGGCTCGCGGGGGAGATCCGCTCCCCGGTCACAGTGGCGCCGACCGCACCGGTGTCGCACCGGTTTCCTGACCTGCCCTGGCTGGGACCAGCGAGCATCGTCGCATCCCCGCGACGGGCGAGGAACCGGCGCGGCTCGCTCAGCGCGGCGAACCCGGGTATCGGTGCATGTCGACGTGCGGGATGCCGTCTTCGAGATACTCCTCACCCGAGGGTTCGAACCCGAATCCGCGGTAGAACTCCAGCGCGTAGGTCTGCGCGGACAGCGTCGCCGGCGCGCGCTGGATCTCGGCGAGCGCGGCGCGCATCAGCTTGCGCCCGAGCCCGAGGCCGCGGGCGTCCTTGGCGGTGGCGACGCGGCCGATGCGGAAGGTGCCGTCGGGGTCTTCGAGCAGGCGCAGGTAGCCGAGCACGTAGCCGTCGGCGGAGTCGATCCAGAAGTGCCTGGTGGTGGTCTCCAGGTCCCGGCCGTCCAGTTCCGGGTAGGCGCACTGCTGCTCGACCACGAACACGTCCACGCGCAAGCGGAGCATGCGGTAGAAGTCCTCGGCGTCGAGGTCGGCCGTGTAGGCGCGGTGGACGGCGGTGGCGAGCGGTTGCAGGGTCACCCCAACGGGATATCACATTCCGGCTACGACACCCGGGGTCACCTGCGGTGGAAGTAGCGCACACCACGTCCCGCGCGCCCCGGCGCGCGGGCCTCGGGGCGGGTCGGTGCTGCGCACGGCGACCGGTGCACCGCCGCGGCGCGAGCACCGGGTGGCACCGGCTCGTCCCGCGGTGCGGGACGCCGGGTTCAGAGCCGCGCGGCGACGTCGTCGGCGACCCCGGAGATCCGGGTGTACACGCCGGGTGTTCCGGGACGTCCGCAGCCGGTGCCGTAGGAGACGACGCCGATCAGCCTGCCGTCGGCGACGAGCGGTCCGCCGGAGTCCCCGGCGCACGCGTCCCGGCCGCCTTCGGGCGGGCCCGCGCAGACCCGCGTCCCCGGCTCGTAGCCGGGGTAGGCGGCGCGGCAGTCGGTGTCCGCGCTGATCGGCACCTCGACGGACTGGAGCGTCGCCGAGGTGGGCCCGTTCTCGGTGGTGCGCCCCCAGCCGTGCACCCGCGCCGGGGTGCCGGGCCGGTAGCGGGCGGTCTCGTCGGCCCCGGCCATCGGCAGCGGTCGTTCGCGCACCGGTGCGGCCAGGGTCAGCACCGCCACGTCGTGCCCGCCGGTGACGTCGCGGAACTCGGGATGCACCCAGACGTCGCCGACGGGCGTGTCGGCGCCGCCGGTGGTGCGCAGGTCGGGGCGGCCGGTGACGGCGCGCAGCTCCGCCGCGTCGTGGCCGTCCACGCAGTGCGCGGCGGTGACCACCTTGATCTCGGTGACGAGGGTGCCGCCGCAGAACTGGCGCCCGGCCTGGTCGGTGAGCGCGACCGCCCAGGGCGCCGCGCGTTCGTCGGTGCCGCCGAGCACGCGTTCCTGCGCGGGGCCGGCGGCGGCCGGTGCGGCGAGCGCGGCGGTGGCCGCGGTGGCGGCGGCAGCGCCTCCGGCGGCGATCCGGGCGAGCGGGCTGGATCGGTCGGGCACGGCTGCCTCCTGGACGTGCGGCGTCGTTCGGCGGCACACGGTAGCGGCCCGATCACGCCGGGATGACGAGGGCGAGCTCACATCGGCTCATGATAATTTTTCGTTAAGATGGACTTCGGCGGGAAAAAATCCGGATCACTGCTTCGGCGGAGATGGTTCGTCCCGCCCACTCAGTCAAGATCTCCGGTGCCCGCGACGACGCGGAACCGAGATCACCCCCGATCCGGTGAAACCTCGACCGGTGGGCCGCGCGCTCACCGGCGCCTCCGCGCGCGCGTCGACCAGGCAAGGAGCGAACTCGTCATGCTGCTGGACCCCACGACCCTGCCGGCGTTCCTGCTCGCCAGCGCAGTGGTGGTGCTGACGCCCGGGGTGGACGCGTTCCTGATCTTGCGGACGTCGCTGCGGCAGGGGATCGGCGCCGGGCTGCGAGCGCTGGCGGGCATCCACGCGGCGAGCATCCTGCAGGTGGCGCTGGTGATCTGCGGGCTCGGCGCGGTGATCACCAGCCACCCGGCGGTGCTGGCGGCGCTGAAGTGGGCCGGCGCCGCGTACCTGGTGTACCTCGCCGCGATGATCGTGCGCGGGTTGTGGCTCACCCGCGCCGAGACCGGCGACGGCCTCTCCGGCGGCGGCGCCACGACCCGGCCGTTCTGGCAAGGCCTGCTGAGCAACATCACGAACCCGAAGATGCTGCTGTTCAGCCTGGCCTTCCTGCCGCAGTTCGTGGGTTCGGCGGCGAACCCGACGCTGCAACTGGTGCTGCTGGGCGCGGTGTTCCTGGTGCTGGCGGCGATCTGGGAGGTCACCATCGTGCTGGGCGCGGCCCGCATCGCCGACCGGCTACGCCGCCCGCGCTTCGCCCGCTCCCTGGACGTGATCAGCGCGGCGGCCTTCCTCACCATCTCCGCGGGTCTCGTCGCGGCCTGACCCCGCAGCAGAACGGCCCGCTCGACCGCGCGGTGCGGTCGAACGGGCCGTGCGCCTCGGTGGTGGGGGGATCAGCGGAGCTGGGCCTGGACTTCGTCGTGGTAGGCGCCGAGCCTCGTGTAGACGCCGGGCTGGCCGGGGCGGGCGCAGCCGTTGCCCCAGGACACGATGCCGATCAGCTTGTCCCCGGCCACGAGCGGTCCGCCGGAGTCGCCCTGGCAGCTGTCCTCCCCGCCTTCGGGGAGCCCGGCGCACACCTGGCCTCGCGGGTCGTACTGCCCGCCGTAGGCGCGGCTGCAGTCCTGGTCGCTGGTGATCGGCGGGTGTGCCTGGCGGAGCGTGCTGGACGGCGAGCCGCCTTCGGTGGTGGTCCCCCAGCCCAGGACGGTGGTGGCTCCGCCCGGCCGGTACTCGGGGAGGTCACCCGCCGTCGCGATGGGCAGCGGGGTCGCGGTGACGTCGCGGTCCAGCGTGAGCACGGCGACGTCGGCACCGCTGCTGGCGTTCTGGAAGTCGGGGTGCACCCACACGTCCCGGACGGCGGTCTCGGTGCCCTCGTCGCTGTTCTTGTCGTCGCGGCCGGAGACGACGGTGATCTCCGGCGGCGCACCCCCGGTGACGCAGTGCGCGGCGGTGATGACCTTGTTCGCGGCCGCGATGGTGCCGCCGCAGAACTGGTTGCCCGCCGAGTCGGTGAGGTACACGACCCACGGGTACTCGCTGGTGCTGGCGTACTCGCCGCCGACGATCCGGGTGCTGATCGGCGCGGCGGCGGGCTCGTCGGCGGCGGTCCCGGCCCCGGCGGGGGTCGTGATCGCGACAGTGGCCAGCGCGGCCGCGGCGAGTGTTCCGCCTGCCGACCACCACCGGGTGTGGGTCCGCCGTGTGCGTGTCATCCCGCTGCTCTCCATCCCCCGGAGCCCCTGCGGCGCGGTCGGGGTGACCGGCCCGCCTCCGGCTCGTGCCAGTGTCGCGGAGGGAGCCGATCACGGCCCGGTCATCGTCCACAACGGCCGAACGTCGTTACCTGATCAGGTGATACATCGGGAGAAAACCGCTCGGCGGCAGCATCAGACCAAGTCCACTTCGGACGGTCGCACGGGCGGCACCGGCCGGTGTTCGCGCAGCCTGCGGGCCACGGCGGCGACCCGCTCCAGCAGTTCCACCGGATCACCCGCCCCCCTTCGGCGCCCCTCTCCTCGGCCCGCCGCAGCCGGTTCGGAGTCACCCGCGCGGCGGAGAAGATCACCGGACCGGCGTAGTCCCCGGCGCCGCGCGAACCGGCAGCGGAGCGGATTTCCGGCGCACGAGCGCGGTCAGTGCTCGGCGAGGACCTCGCGGATCAGGTCGCCCGCCGCGTCGGGGGCGTGGGCGAGCCGCACGATGTCCCGCAGCACCTCCCGGTAGGAACTCACGGTCCGCTCGGAATCCAGGAATGCGGGACCGTGCTGGTTCTCCACGTACACCACGTCCGGCTCTCCGTCATATTCCAGAAGAAGGAATGACCCCTGCAATCCCGGATAGGCGCCCACGGAACGCGGCACCACTCGCAGGCAGACGTGATCGGATTCCATCATCACCAGCAGGTGCAGCAGCTGCCGCTTCATCACTCCCCGGCCGCCGATCGGGCGACGCAACGCGGATTCCTCCAGCACCGCGTGGAACAACGGCGCGCGGGAACGGCTCAGAATGATCTGCCGCGCCATCCGGGTCGCGATCAGATCGTCCAGTTCGTCCTCGCAACGCCCGGGCTCCATCCCCGAGATGACGGCCCGCGCGTATTCCGCGGTCTGCAGCAGGCCCGGGATCAGCATCGGTTCGAAACTGTGCATCCGGACCGCTTTGCTCTCGTAGTCGAGGAAATCCCGCCAGCGGGCGGGGGCCGCGGACGGCCGCTGCCACCAGGCGGAGCGGCCCGCGTTGCGCGCCAGCTCCACCAGCGCGGTGCGCTCCCGCTCTCCCACCTGGTAGAGCCGCAGCAGCGCGGTGACGTCGTCGAGCTGCACCCCGCTGGCGCCGGTCTCGATCCGGCTGATCTTGCTGCCCGAGACGCCCAGCCGGGCTCCCGCCGCCGTGCAGCTGAGCCCGGCGCGCTCGCGGTGGCGGCGGAGTTCCGCGGCCACCTGGCGCGAACGGACCGAAGTGTGGCGATTTCCCGGCATGACTGCGCTATCCCCCAGCATCGACATCCCTGGGCCGGCATCGGCGGAACCCGGACTTTTCCGGTACCGGCGACGACGGCGCATTGGACAGGTGCACCACCGGTTTCGGGGGCGGTTTCCCCTGCTGTTCCGAATCCGGCCGACCGATTCTCGCATTCGGCTTCCGAGCGGTTTCCGGTAGCCGCTCGAAGAACCGGTCATCGTCGTTGTGGGACGTCCGCCCGAAATTGTCCCGGATCCGCTCGACCGCGGTCGCCGACGTGGAGATCGGCGCGCACCGGACCATGATCCCGAGCCTGGCGGGCAGCGACAATAACTCGATCAAGTGAACGCTTGCACGGGTTGCATCAAGGGGGTGACGGAGTGGCGCGGATCGCCCCGCGCGCGAGGCCGCGCACGCGCCCGCGCAGGCCCCACTAGGCTGCGACCGGACGATCCCGAAGATCGTCCGACCCCGCCGCACCCGCCGAGGAGGAGACGAATGAGCCTGCAACGCCCGATCGACCCGGACCCGTACTCGCTGCTGCCCGAGGTCCCCGCGTTCACGCTCACCTCCAAGGACGTCGCCGCCGACGAGCAACTGGACCTCGCGCACGTCCACAGCGGGATGGGCGCGGGCGGCGGGAACCGCTCCCCGCAGCTGAGCTGGGAGGGCTTCCCCGCCGGGACGCAGAGCTTCGTGGTCACCTGCTTCGACCCGGACGCCCCGATCCCGGGCGGGTTCTGGCACTGGACGCTGGTGGACGTGCCCGCCGCGGTGACCGAGCTGGCCACCGACGCCGGTTCCGCCACCGGCTCCGGCGTGCCCGCCGGCGCGTTCCAGGTGCCGAACGACCTCGGCGAGCGCGCCTACGCGGGCGCCGCGCCGCCGCCCGGAGACCGGCCGCACCGCTACCTGTTCGCGGTGCTCGCGCTGGACGTGCCCACGCTGGGGCTGAACGACCAGGTGACGCCCGCGGTCGTCAACTTCACCGCGCTCGGCCACATCCTGGGCCGCGCGGTGCTGTCCACCACCTACGCGCACTGACCGCCACCAGGAGGTCCCGGTGAGCATCCGGGTGCTGCCCGCGGTGGCCGCCGTCCTGGTGGCGGTGGCGCTGGTGGTGCTGCTGTTCGTGCCCTACGTGGCCCGCGAGCACCGCAAGCGCGGCGAGCTGCGGCCCGGCGCGCTGCTGCTGTTCCTGGCCGCGGTGCTCTACGCGCTGGGCCTGGTGGCGTACGTGCTGGTGCCGCTGCCGCCGATCGGCCCCGGGTTCTGCGAGGCGTTCGGCGACCTGCGGCCGCAGTGGCGGCCCTTCGCCGGGTTCGACGAGGTGCGGCGGCCCGGCGGCCTGACCGAGCTGACCGGGCTGGTCGCGGATCCCGCGGTGCAGCAGTTCGGGTTCAACGTGCTGCTGTTCGTGCCGCTGGGCATGTTCGTGCGCTACCTGCTGCGGGAGGGCTTCGGCGGCACCGCGCTCGCCGGGTTCATGGTGTCGCTGGCGGTGGAGCTCACCCAGCTCACCGGGATCTGGTTCCTGTACCCGTGCCCGTACCGGCTGTTCGACGTGGACGACCTGATCGCGAACACCTCGGGCGCGGTGCTGGGGGCGCTGCTGGCACCGGTGCTGCGGCTGGTCCCCGGTCAGCGCGGTGCCGCCGGGTCCGGGGAGCCGCGGCCGGTCGGGAGCTACCGCCGGTTGCTGGGGATGGTCTGCGACCTGCTGCTGCTGTGGTGGCTGGGCCTGGCGCTGGCCCGCGGCGCGGACCTGCTGCTGCGGGTCGCCGAGGTGCGGCCGCCCGTCGCGGCGCAGGCCTGGTCGGAGGCGGCGGCGCTGTGGTTCGCGCCCGCCGTGCTGCTCCTGATCGCCACCGCGGCGGGGCGCGGCAGCTCGCTCGGCCAGCACGCGGTGCTGCTGCGCGTCGTCGTCGACGGGCGGCGCCCCGGGTGGCGCGCGGTGCTGCGGCGCTGGCTGGTGGGCCTGGGCGGTCTGGCCCTCGTCGAGGGCGTGCTCGCGGTGCTGTGGCCCGCGGCGGGGCTCCCGGTCGCGGTGGTGTGGTGCGCGGTGCACGCGCTGGCCGTGCCGCGCAGCGCGCGGTGCCGCGGGTTGAGCGGGAAGGTCGCGGGCTCCGAGCTGGTGGACGCCCGCGCGCTCACCGCGACCGACCGCTGATCCGACGCCGCCCGCTCGACGACGGGGGCCGCGCGGTCCACTTCGGACGGTGAACGCCGCTCCCGCGGAGCCCCGGACGACCGCTGCGCCGCCGGTCCCCCGCGTCCCCGGAGCCGGGGAGCGCGCGCGGCGGCGGCGCGGTCGTGGCCGCGGGCGGTCACGCGGTGGCCTGGTCGCCGTCCAGCCGCGGCGCCGGGCCCTCCACCGGCCGGAGCGCGTTCTTGCGGGCCTGGGAGCGGCCGATCACGAACCACAGGGCCGCGCCCAGCAGCGGCGCCATCACGACGATCAGCACCCACACCGCCTTCGTCGTGCCGTCCGCTTCGGCGCGGTACAAGCTCACCAGCGCGCCGATGACCAGCGCGGCCAGGCCGAGCGCGATCAGCGCGCCGACCGCCAGCACCACCCAGCCCCACACCTGCGAGGGCTGCTCGGCGGCGGTCTGGGCGAGGGAACGGGTGACCTCGGACTTCAACATCGGATTCGTCCTTCCGGGAGTGCTTCGGGAGCGGACCGCGGTCGCGGTGCCCGCCGGCTCGACTTCCGCCGTTCGCCGACGAGATCCATGGTGCGCCGCGAGGAGGCCCGCGCACGTCGTCGAACCGGCTCGTCCCGACTTGGCCCGAAGTAGTACGCCGCCCTGACCGGAAGCGGGACGCGATCGGCGGAGCCCGTCGGCCAACCTCGTCACCGGAGAGGAGCAGCATGATCGGACACCTGGTGCCGGACGACGAAGACGACGCCTACCGTGGTCGGGTGCGCGAACGAGGGAAGTGGGCCAGCCGGCTGGCCTGGTGGGACGGCAAGTTCAGATCCCTGCTGCTCGATCTGCTGATCGCGGTGGCGGCGGTGGCCATGCCCGACGATCCGGAGATCTGGCAGCAGTGGGTGCTGGTACCGGCGAACGCGGTGCTGTTCGCCGGACTGCTGGTGCGCAGGCGCTTCCCGTGGATCGCGGTGCTGGCGGCGGCCGCCATCTCGGTGCTGTCCGGGACGGCGGACCAGAGCATGGCCGTCGTGATCGCGCTGTACACGATGGCGAAGCAGCGCGGCCCGGTCGCCTCCACCTGGGGCGCGGCGGCGATCGTCGCGGTGGCGCAGCTGACCCGCATGCTGCTCATGGCCAACGAGAGCCTGTGGTCGAGCGGCATGCTGGGCGTGCTGCTGGGGTTGGGCGCGATGCTGACCGGCTTCGTCGGGATGCCGACGCTGCTGGGCTTGTGGCTGTACCAGCGCCGGGACCTGCTGCGCTCGCTGCGGGAGCGGGCAGTGCAGGCCGAGCGGGAGCGGGACCTGCTGGCGGAGCGCGCGGTCGGCGCCGAACGCCGCCGCATCGCCCGCGAGATGCACGACGTGGTGGCGCACCGGGTCAGCGTCATCTCGCTGCAGGCGGGCGCGCTCACGATGACCGCCGCGGACGAGCGCACCGAGCAGGTCGCCGAGGTGATCCGGGTGTCGAGCTCGGCCGCGCTCAGCGAGCTGCGGGAGATGCTGCGCGCGCTGCGCGACGACGCCGAGAACCCGGGCGGCGACCACGCGGCCCCCACCTTGGAGGGGGTGCGCGAGCTGGTCGCGGATTCGGTGGCGGCGGGCGCGGACATCACGCTGGACATGCCGGCGGAGCTGCCGGAGGCCTCCACCGCCGTCGGCCGCGCCGCCTACCGGGTGGTGCAGGAGGCCTTGACGAACGCGGGCAAGCACGCCCCCGGTTCACCGGTGCGCGCGTCGGTCGCCGTCGGGCCGGACGGGCTCGCGGTGGAGGTGGTGAACGCGCGCGGCACGGGCACCACGGTGGTGGAGGGCTCCGGCTACGGCCTGATCGGCATGCGCGAGCGGGTCACCCTCGCCGGCGGCACCTTGCAGGTGGGCCGCACCGACGAGGACGGCTACCGGGTGCGGGCGGAGTTCCCGGTGCTGGAGCCCGCCGCCGCGTCCTGACGCGCCCGGTCCCGGGACACCGTGATCCGGTGCGGACCGGACTTGGATACCGTGGGCCCGGCAACGCAGTCGGGCACGGGGGAGTCACGTGGGCATCAGGGTGGTCCTGCTGGAGGACGAGGAACTGGTGCGCGGCGGGATCCGGCTCATCCTCGAATCCGACCCGGGCATCGAGGTGGCCGCGGAGGCCGCCGACGGTTCGGGGGTGGTGGAGCTGATCGCGAAGCACCGCCCGGACGTGGTGGTCACCGACATCCAGATGCCGCGGGTCGACGGCCTGGAGGTGACCAAGCGGGTCGCCGCGCTGCCGGATCCGCCCGCGGTGCTGGTGCTCACGACGTTCGACGTGGACGAGTACGTGCACGCCGCGCTGCAGGCGGGGGCGTCCGGGTTCCTGCTCAAGGACACCCCGCCGCGGGAGCTGGCGGCGGCGGTGCACACGGTGGCCTCCGGGGAGGCGATGCTCTCGCCGCGGATCACCAAGCGGCTGCTCGGCGCGTTCGCGGCGGGCAAGGAGAACTCGGACGCGCGCCGGAGGATCGACCAGCTGACCCCGCGCGAGCGGGAGGTGGCGGTCTCGGTGGCGCAGGGCCTGAGCAACGCGGAGATCGCCGCGCACCTGTACATGAGCCCGTCCACGGTGAAGGTCCACCTCGGCCGGATCATGGGCAAGCTCGGCGCCGCGAACCGCACCCAGGTCGCGATCGTCACCCACGACGCCGGCCTGGTCTGAACCCGGCCGGACGAGCGGCGCGCGGCGGCGGTCAGCGCCGCCGGGGGACGACCAGCCCGGATTCGTAGGCGACGACCACGGCCTGCGCCCGGCTGGACACCCCGAGCTTCGTCATGGCCCGGTTCACGTGCGTCTTCACCGTGCCCTCGCTGAGCACCAGGTGCTCCGCGATCTCGGCGTTGGTGGCGCCGGTGGCGATGAGCCGCAGCACGGCCAGTTCCCGCTGGGTGAGGCCGGACAGCTGGACGGGGATCCCGGAGCCGGGCGGCGGCACCCGCATGTAGGTCTCCACGAGCCGCCGGGTGATGGTGGGGCCGAACAGCATTCCGCCGTCGGCGACGGTGCGCACCCCGGTGAGCAGCGTTTCCGGCGGGCTGTCCTTGAGCAGGAACCCGGAGGCCCCGGCCCGCAGCGCCGCGTACACGTAGTCGTCGAGGTCGAAGACGGTGAGCACCAGGATCCCGGGCCGCGGTGGTTCGGCGGCGTCGAGGATGAGCTCGGTGGCGCGCACCCCGTCCACCTCGGGCAGCCGCAGGTCCATCAGCACCACGTCGGGCCGCAGCCGCGCGGCGAGGTCGACGGCTTCGCGTCCGTTGGCGGCCTCACCGACGACGTCGATGCCGTCGGTGGCGCGCAGCAGCGCGGCGAACGCGGCGCGCAGCAGGTCCTGGTCGTCGACGACGAGCACGCGGATCATGCGGTGCTCCCCCGGCCGATCGGCACCCGGCGGCCCGGGGCGCGGCCGGTCAGCTCTCGGCGCGCGGGATGCGCAGCACCACTTGGAACCCGCCTTCGGGACGACGTCCGGTCTCCACGCTGCCGCCGTACATCTTCGCCCGTTCGCACATGCCGATCAAACCGTGCCCGGAGGGCTTGCGGTTCTTCGGGGGCGGTGCGCCGTGGTCCCGGATCCGCACGGTCACCGCGTCGGGGTGGTGGTGCACGTGGACTTCGGCGGTGGCGGTGGGCGCGTGCTTGAGCACGTTGGTGAGGGCCTCCTGCACGACGCGGTAGGCGCACAGCTCGGCACCGGGCGACAGCGCCCGCGGTTCCCCTTCGACCCGCAGTTCCACCGGTACCCCGGACGAGCGGACCCGTTCGAGCAGCACCGGTAGTTCGTCGAGACCGGGTTGCGGCAGGAACCGGGTGCCGCCGCCGGGCGGTTCTTCGAGGCTGGGCCGCAGCACGCGCAGCAGCCTGCCGAGCTCGTCGAGCGAGCTGGAGGTGGTGGCCGAGATGGTCCCGAGCGCTTCGCGGGCGGTCTCCAGGTCGGAGTCGAGCACGTAGCGGGCGAGGCTGGCCTGCACGGCCACCACGGACAGGTGGTGGGCGACGACGTCGTGCAGTTCGTGCGCGATGCGCATCCGCTCTTCGGTGACGGCGCGCTCGGCTTCCAGGTCGCGTTCGTGCCGGAGCCGTTCGGCCTGCCGGCCGCGGATCCGGATCGCCTGGCCGAGCGCAAGCGCGATCACCGCCTGGGTGCTGCCGAACAGCAGCCCGGCGAACAGGTCGGTGGTCCACCGGAAGTGGGCGAGGCCCGCGACGGCACCGCTGCTGATGACGAGGACGCCTGCCGCGGTGAGCGGCGCGGAGCGCGTCAGCGGGTGGTGGACGCCGACGGTGTAGATGGCGACGAGCGGCCCGAGCAGCCCGAGCGAGGTCTTGCAGCCGGTGCTGTAGAACACGCACAGCGCCGCCGCGACCACGGCCAGCACGAGCACCGGGTACCGCCTGCGCAGCGCCAGTGGCGCGCCGCCGAGCACGGCCGCGGTGTGGGCGACCGGCCCGGGATCGCCGCTGTCGAGCACGTCGCCCGGGGACGTGCCCAGCAGCGCCAGGTAGGTGACGAAGACCGCGAGCACCGCGTCGGCGATCCGCGGGTACCGCTGTGGCAGCGCCGCCCACCGTGCTCCGTCCACCACGGGAACCTAACCGCCCGCCCGCCGGGCCCCGCCGCGAGGCGGTGCGGGCGGTCCGCGCGGCGGTGCGGGTTGCTGCGGGTGGCGCAACGCGGCGGCGAGCCGATCTCGCCGATCTCGCGGGTTCTGCCGCGAATTCGTGTGCTGGACCGGCCTTCCGGGGAGTTCCGGGGTGGCGCTCGGCTAGTTTTTTGGCGGGTTCCTACAAAGTCTCGGCTCCGGCATGCGCCGGTGCGGACATTGGTACACCCGCGTGTGACGGAGCAGTGTGTAGGGCAGGTGCAGGCGACGCTCCGGGGACGGGACGTCGCCTGTTGTGCGTGGCAATCAGGAGGCTCATCCGGTGTTCAGTCGTGTCGCCATCGTCAACCGTGGAGAGGCTGCGATGCGGCTCATCCACGCCGTGCGGGATCTGTCCGCGGAGACCGGCAAGCGGGTGGAGACGGTCGCGCTCTACACCGACGCCGACCGGACCGCGACGTTCGTGCGGGAGGCCGATGTGGCCTACTCGCTGGGCCCGGCTTCGGCCCGGCCCTACTTGGACCACGCGGTGCTGGAGCGGGCGCTGCTGGAGACCGGCGCGGACGCGGCCTGGGTGGGCTGGGGATTCGTCGCCGAGGACCCGGCGTTCGCGGAGGTCTGCGAGCGGATCGGCGTGACCTTCATCGGCCCGAGCGCGGAGGCGATGCGCAGGCTCGGCGACAAGATCGGCGCGAAGCTGCTGGCCGAGGAGGTCGGCGTGCCGGTGGCGCCGTGGTCCCGCGGCGAGGTGGCGTCCGCGGCGGAGGCGCTGGCCGCGGGTGAGCGGATTGGCTACCCGCTGATGCTGAAGGCGACCGCGGGCGGCGGCGGTCGCGGCATCCGCAAGGTGACCTCGGCGGCGGACCTGGCGGACGCCTACGAGCGCACCAGCCAGGAGGCGCTGCGCTCCTTCGGTTCCGGCGTGGTGTTCCTGGAGCGCCTGGTGACCGGCGCCCGCCACGTGGAGGTGCAGGTCATCGCGGACGGCCAGGGCACCGCGGTGGCGCTGGGCGTGCGGGACTGCTCGGTGCAGCGGCGCAACCAGAAGATCATCGAGGAGTCGGCCTCGCCGGTGCTCTCCCCGGAGCAGACCGCGGAGCTGAAGGCCTCGGCGGAGCGGCTGGCGCTGGCGGTGGACTACCGCGGCGCGGGCACCGTGGAGTTCCTGTACCACCCGGGCGAGGAGCTGTTCGCGTTCCTGGAGGTCAACACCCGCTTGCAGGTGGAGCACCCGATCACCGAGATCACCACCGGCACCGACCTGGTGAAGCTGCAGCTGCACGTGGCCGCGGGCGGCTCGCTGGACGGGCTGTGCGCCTCGGAGAGCGGGCACGCGGTGGAGGCGCGGCTCAACGCCGAGGACCCGGACCGCGATTTCGCCCCCTCCCCCGGGCGCATCGCGCGCCTGCTGCTGCCCGCCGGCCCGGGCATCCGGGTGGACACCGGGGTGTCGGAGGGCGACACGATCCCCGCGGACTTCGACTCGATGATCGCGAAGATCATCGCGTTCGGGCGGGACCGGGACGAGGCGCTGGCCCGGCTGCGCCGCGCGATGGCCGAGACCACGGTGATCATCGACGGCGGGGCGACGAACAAGAGCTTCGTGCTGGACCTGCTGGACCAGCCGGAGGTGATCGACGGCAGCGCCGACACCGGCTGGATCGACCGGGTGCGCGAGGACGGCCGGCTGGTGCTGCACCGGCATTCGGCGATCGCGCTGGCGGCGGCGGCCATCGAGGCCTACCAGGACGAGGAGGAGGCGGCGCGGCAGCGGCTGCTGTCCACCGCGTTCGGCGGCAGGCCGCAGGTGCAGCACGAGACGGGTCGCCCGCTGGACCTGAAGCTGCGCGGCGTCGGCTACCAGGTGGGCGTCGCCCGGGTCGGGCACAAGCGGTTCCGCGTCGCGATCTCCGGTGGCGGCCCGGTGCACCCGGCGGACGTGGAGATCGACCGCTTCGACGAGCACAGCGGCCGGATCACCGTGAACGGCCACCGGTTCCGCCTGGTCACCGGCACGCACGGCCCGATCCACCTGGTGGAGGTGGACGGGGTCGCGCACCGGATCACCCGGGACGAGGGCGGCGTGGTCCGCTCCCCCGCGCCCGCGCTGGTGGTGGCGACTCCGCTGGCCGTCGGCGACGAGGTCGAGGCGGGCGCGCCGATCCTGGTGCTGGAGAGCATGAAGATGGAGACCGTGCTGCGCGCCTCGTTCCGGGCGCGGGTGCGGGAGCTGCCGGTGTCCACCGGCAGCCAGGTCGAGACGGGCGCGCCGCTGATGCGGCTGGAGCCGCTGGCCGACGACGACGCGGCCGAGGAGGCCGACGAGTCCGCGGCGGTGGACGTGGAGCTGCCCGCGGAGCCGACGAGCGTGTCGGCCGCGCAGCGCGCCGCCGCCGGATTGCGGGACCTGCGCGGCCTGCTGCTCGGCTTCGACGTGGATCCGCAGGACGGCGAGCGGGTGCTCAGCGGCTACCTGGCGGCGCGCACCGAGCCGGACGCGGCGCCCGGGGTGACCGAGGGCGAGGTCGAGCTGCTGGGCGTGTTCGCGGACCTCTCGGAGCTGAGCCGGAACAAGCCGGCCGGGGACGTGGACGACGAGCCGGGTCCGGTGCACAGCCCGCGCGAGTACTTCCACAGCTACCTGCAGAGCCTGGACGTCGAGCGCGCCGGGGTCAGCAGCGGCTTCGAGGAGCGGCTGCGCCGGGTGCTGGCGCACTACGACGTGACGGACCTGGAGCGGACGCCGGAGCTGGAGTCGGCGGTGTTCCGGATCTTCCTGGCGCAGCAGCGCGCCGCCTCCGACGTCAAGATCATCTCGGCGTTGCTGCGGCGCTGGATCGCCGAGCCGCCGCCCGCGAAGGAGCTGCGGGAGCGCGCCGGGCTGGCGCTGGAGCACGTCATCAAGGCCACCCAGGTGCGCTTCCCCGCGGTGTCGGACCTGGCGCGCGGCGTGGTGTTCCGCTGGTTCGCGCAGCCGCTGCTGCGCCGCACCCGCGCCGAGGTGTACGCCGGGGTGCGCGCCGAGCTGCGCCACCTCGACGAGCACCCGGACGCCGCGGACCGCGCGGAGCGGATCGCGAAGATGGTCGCCAGCGCCGAGCCGCTGGTGCGGCTGCTCGGGCAGCGCATGGGCCGCGGCGGGCACGACCACACCCCGCTGCTGGAGGTGCTGACCCGCCGCTACTACGGCAACCGCGGGCTCTCCGGCGTCACGTCGCGGGAGGCCGCGGGCTGCCGGTTCGTCACCGCCGAGCACACCGGTGCGCAGGGCGTGACCCGGCTGGTCACCACGGCCGTCGACTTCGGCGAGCTGCCGGAGGCGGTGCGCGCGGTCGGCGAGCTGGCCGTGGACCGCCCGGACGGTGCGGACGTGGTCGCCGACCTGTACGTGAAGTGGGAGGGGCAGCCGGACGCGGACGCGGTGGCGGCCCGGCTCGGCGAGGTGTTGGCGGCGCAGCCGCTTCCCGCCGAGGTCGGCCGCATCACCACCACGGTCGCGGGCACCGGCGGAGCCGTGATGCACCACCACTTCACGTTCCGCCGCGACGAGCACGCCGGGTTCGCCGAGGACCGGCTGATCCGCGGCCTGCACCCGCTGATCGCGCAGCGGATGCAGCTGGAGCGGCTGCGCGAGTTCGACCTGACCCGGCTGCCGTCGGCGGACGAGGAGGTCTACCTGTTCAAGTGCGTCGCGCGGGAGAACCCGTCCGACGAGCGGCTGGTCGCGATGGCGCAGGTGCGAGACCTGACCCCGCTGCGCGACGCGGAGGGCAGGCTGGTGGCGCTGCCCGCGGTGGAGGACATCCTCGCCGGGTGCATGGACGCGATCCGCACGGTGCAGGCGCAGCGCCCGGCGAAGAAGCGCTTCGACACCAACCGGATCCTGATGTACGTGTGGCCGCCGACGGAGTTCACCTCGGACGAGCTGAACACCCTGGTGCAGCGGATCCTGCCGACGACGGCCGGCGCCGGGCTGGAGGAGGTCGTTTTCCTGTCCCGCCAGCGCGGGGAGAACGGCGAGCTCACCGACATGGCGGTGCGGATCGACCTGGCCGGTGGCCGCGAACCGCGGCTGCACATCGAGGAGCCGTCGGCGGAGCCGGTGCTGCCGCTGGACGACTACCGGCAGAAGGTGCTGCGCGCGGCGCGCCGCGGCACCACCTACCCGTACGAGCTGACCGGGATGCTGGCCGGGGACGCGGGCGGTTTCGTCGAGCACGACCTGGACGAGGACGGCGTGCTGGTGCCGGTGGACCGGCCGCGCGGGAAGAACTCGGCGGCGATCGTGGCGGGCGTGGTCTCCACCCCGACCGAGCGTCACCCGGAGGGCGTGCGGCGCGTGGTGCTGCTGGGCGATCCGACGAAGGCGCTGGGCGCGCTGTCCGAACCGGAGTGCGCGCGGGTGATCGCGGCGCTGGACCTGGCGGAGCGGCTGCGGCTGCCGCTGGAGTGGTTCGCGCTGTCGGCGGGCGCCCGGATCTCGATGTCCTCGGGGACCGAGAACATGGACTGGGTGGCGGCCGCGCTGAAGCGGATCGTGCGGTTCACCCAGGACGGCGGCGAGATCAACATCGTGGTCGCGGGCATCACGGTCGGCGCGCAGCCGTACTGGAACGCCGAGGCGACGATGCTGATGCACACCAAGGGGATCCTGGTGATGACGCCGGACTCGGCGATGGTGCTCACCGGCAAGCAGTCGCTGGACTTCTCCGGCGGCGTGTCGGCGGAGGACAACTTCGGCATCGGCGGCTACGACCGGGTGATGGGGCCGAACGGCCAGGCGCAGTACTGGGCGCCGAACCTGCCCGCGGCGCGGGACGTGCTGATGGCGCACTACGACCACACCTACGTGGTGCCGGGCGAGTCGGCGCCGCGCGCGGCCGCGACGACCGACCCGGCGGACCGGGACGTCTCGCCCTACCCGCACGAGTTCGGCGGCGACTTCGGCACGGTCGGCGAGATCTTCTCGGCCGAGCACAACCCGGACCGCAAGAAGCCCTTCGACATCCGCACGGTGATGCGCGCGCTGTCCGACCAGGACCACCCGGTGCTGGAGCGCTGGGCGGGCATGGCGGACGCGGACACGGCGGCGGTGCAGGACGTGCACCTGGGCGGGCACCCGGTGTGCCTGCTGGGCATCGAGTCCCGGTCGGTGCAGCGCCGCGGGTTCCCCCCCACCGACGGCCCGGACACCTACACGGCGGGCACGTTGTTCCCGCGGTCGTCGAAGAAGGCGGCGCGGGCGATCAACGCGGCGTCGGGGAACCGGCCGCTGGTGGTGCTGGCGAACCTGTCCGGGTTCGACGGTTCGCCGGAGTCGATGCGCAAGCTCCAGCTGGAGTACGGCGCGGAGATCGGCCGGGCGATCGTGAACTTCGACGGCCCGATCGTGTTCTGCGTGATCTCGCGGTACCACGGCGGCGCGTTCGTGGTGTTCTCGAAGGCGTTGAACCCGAACATGACGGTGCTGGCGCTGGAGGGTTCGTTCGCGTCGGTGCTGGGCGGTGCCCCGGCGGCGGCGGTGGTGTTCTCCGGTGAGGTGAACAACCGCACGGCGAACGATCCGCGGGTCACCGCGTTGCAGGCGAGCGCGGGCGAGGCGACGGGCGCGGAGCGGGCGGCGCTGCACGCGCAGCTGGCGGAGGTGCAGTCCTCGGTGCGGGCGGAGAAGCTCGGCGAGGTCGCCGCGGAGTTCGACCGGGTGCACAGCATCCAGCGCGCGGTGGAGGTCGGTTCGGTCGACGAGATCGTCAGCGTCGCCCAGCTGCGCCCCCGCATCATCGCCTCGATCGAACGAGGCCTGAACGGCTGACGGAAGCAGCGAACGGGGCCCGTGACCAGGAGGTCGCGGGCCCTGCTGCTTTCCTGCTCGGACCACCGACCGGCGAGCACCGGCGCCACCGCCTTATCAGCGGCGGAGCCGCTGAGCCAGCGACCACCCGAGCAACAGGACCACCCGCGGGTTCTCAGCGGTTCCCTCGCGAGGACAGCGTTCTCTCCTGTGGCGAAGCCACCGGTGAAAACGATCCCGCAGCGAGGGAACCGCTGAGGTTCCGCCACTGGCGCCACCGAGCAGAACGACCCACACCAGAAACAGGAAAAAGCAGGGATGACACCCCCTGGTGGTCATCCCTGCTTCTCGTGCCTCCCCGTGATCGCCGCGCGGCCGCACCCGTTCCGGCATTGCGCACAGCGATGCGAGGACCAAGTTAGTGATCTTGATCGGGCGGGGTCCACAGACCAGAGCAGGAGATCCGGGGTAAACCTACGTGGTAGTTAAACAAGGGTCCGGACTGTCCGTTCCGCCCGTTCCGCCCGGCTCGGCTCGGCGGGCCTCGGCGGGGCTCGGCTCGTGGTCCGTGGCAGGCTGCTGGAATCAGCGGGCGCCCCGCGCGGTTGTACGTCGAGGTGCGCCGAGCGCACCGCGCGCCCACGACGAGCACGGGATGGACATGCCTCACTTCGACCTGATCATCATCGGCAGCGGCTCCGGCAATTCGATCCTCGACGAGCGGTTCGACGACTGGAACGTCGCCATCGTGGAGAAGGGCGTCGGCAGCACCGGGAACTACGGCGGCACCTGCCTGAACGTGGGCTGCATCCCGACGAAGATGTTCGTGCACACCGCGGACACGGCGTCGAGCCCCGGCGTGGGCGCGAAGCTGGGCGTGGACCTGGAGCTGCGGGACGTGCGCTGGCGCGAGATCCGGGACCGGATCTTCGGCCGCATCGACGCGATCTCCGACGGCGGCCGCCGCTACCGGGCCGAGGGCAGCTCCAACGTGACGCTGTTCCAGGGCGAGGCGCGCTTCACCGGCGTGAAGGAGCTCACCGTGGCGACCGCGGACGGCCCGGAGACGATCACCGCGGACCGGTTCGTGGTGGCCGCGGGCGGGCGCCCGACGCTGCCGGACCTGCCGGGCATCGAGCGGGTCGACTTCCAGACCAGCGACAGCGTCATGCGGCTGGACGAACTGCCCCGACGCATGATCATCCTGGGCAGCGGGTTCGTCGGCGCCGAGTTCGCGCACGTGTTCTCGGCGCTGGGCGTCGAGGTGACGGTGGTGGCCCGGTCCGGTGCGCTGCTGCGCGCCGAGGACGAGGACGTGGCGCAGCGGTTCACCGAGCTCGCCCAGGCCCGCTGGGACGTGCGGCTGAACCGGAAGCAGACGTCGGTGGAGCAGGACGGCGACGTGGTGCGGCTGCACCTGGACGGTCCCGACGGCCCGGAGGTCGTGGAGGCGGAGCAACTGCTGGTCGCGATCGGCCGCACCCCGAACTCGGACCTGATCGACGCGGCGGCCGGCGGCTTGAAGGTCCGCGAGGACGGCAAGGTCCAGGTGGACGCCGAGCAGCGGACCTCGGTGGACGGTGTCTGGGCGCTGGGCGACATCAGCTCGGACCACGAGCTCAAGCACGTCGCGAACCACGAGATGCGGGTGGTGCAGCACAACCTCCTGCACCCGGACGAGCTGATCGACTCGGACCACACCTACGTGCCGCACGCGGTGTTCTCCTCCCCGCAGATCGCGGCGGTCGGGCTGACCGAGCAGGAGGCCCGGGAGCGCGGCGTCGACTACGTCACGAAGATCCAGGCCTACGGCGACATCGCCTACGGCTGGGCGATGGAGGACTCCACCGGTTTCCTGAAGCTGCTGGCCGATCCGTCGGACGGCACGATCCTCGGCGCGCACATCATCGGCCCGCAGGCGCCGACGCTGCTCCAGCCGCTGATCCAGGCGATGCAGTTCGGCCTGGACGCGCGCACGATGGCCCGCGGCCAGTACTGGATCCACCCGGCGATGCCGGAGCTCATCGAGAACGCCCTGCTGGGCCTGGAACTGCAGCCGGAGTGACCGTGCGCCTGCTGCTGATCGCCGACACCCACCTGCCGAAGCGCGCGAAGGCGCTGCCCGAGCAGGTGTGGCAGGAGGTGGCGCGCGCCGACGTCGTCTTCCACGCCGGGGACTGGGTGGAGCCGCCGCTGCTGGACGAGCTGGAGTCCCGCAGCGCGCGGCTCGTCGGCGTCTTCGGCAACAACGACGGCGCGGAGCTGCGCCGCCGGTTGCCGGAGGTGGCGCGGGTCGAGCTGGCCGGCGTGCGCTTCGCGATGATCCACGAGACGGGTGCGGCGCAGGGCCGGGAACGCCGCTGCGACCGGGATTTCCCGGACACCGACGTGCTGGTGTTCGGCCACAGCCACATCCCGTGGGATTCGACGACGCCGAACGGGATGCGGCTGCTCAACCCCGGCTCCCCCACCGACCGCCGCCGCCAGCCGCACTGCACCTACCAGACGGCGACCGTCACCGGCGGAGCCTTGGCGGACGTCGAACTCCACCGCCTGCCGCCGAAGTGAACGGACCGTTCGTCCCCTCTCCTCGGGCGAACGGTCCGTTCACCCCGTGGCGTCGGGAGCGGTGAGGTGCCGGAGGAACGCCGACCAGGCCCGGTGATCGACCGTGAAGTCACCGCCGTCCGGGTCCTTCGAATCCCGCACCGACACCGCATGATCCGTCAGGCGGACCTCGACGCACTGCCCCTGCGCGGAACTGCGGCTGCTCTTGAACCACCCGGTGTCGTGACACCTCATGCGGGCTCCTCAACTAGTGATCCCATCGCACCCGATCGTCCACGACGATCCCGCCGACGCCCGGCCGTCACAGGCCCCGATCCCGTTGGATAAACGGACCGTTCACTCGGTGACGTCGGGAGCGGTGAGGTGCCGGAGGAACGCCGACCAGGCCCGGTGATCCACCGTGAAGTCACCGCCTTCCGGGTCCTTCGAATCCCGCACGGACACCGCCCGATCCGTCAGGCGAACCTCGACGCAGACGTTGGAGGAGGCCGAACTGCGACTGCTCTTGAACCACCCGGTGTCGTAGCGCATCACTTCAGATCCTTCAGTTTCTCGATGAGCAGGGCACGAGCCGACTCCGGATCAAGGGCGAGCTCTCGAACGGTCTCCCAAGCCCGGAACATGGACGCAGTTTCCACCTCTTGATCGTGGTACGTACAGGGCCCGTGCGAACCGGCGCAGGCGATGCGGGGCGCGTTCCCGGCGAAGTCCAGCGTGACGAGACCGCCGCCGAGGAGGAACTTCGAGGTGGTCGCCCTACTCAGGACTCGAATGCTCACCGACGGACGTTCACCTAGCTGGAGAAGGTGGAGGAGCTGGCCACGCATGATCTCCGGGCTCCCGACCACTTCCTCCAGCGCCGATTCGGTCAGCACGAAGTCGATCTGCTTCGGCTCCTCCGCCTCCAGCACGCGTCGCTGCTGCTGAAGCCGGAATGCGACTCTGCGCTCGATCTCGTCCTCCGACGCCTCCCACCAGATCCCATCGGCCGCGCGCATCAGCGCGACGATGTAGTCCTGCGACTGCGCGAGCCCCGGAACGATCCCGGTGTCGTAGAAGCCGATCGCGGCGGCATCGGCTTGCAGGTCGGCCAGCCGCTCGAACGACTTGGGCAGCTGGTCGGTGTAGCCCTTCCCGCGCTGCCGCTTCCGGGCCACCGCGCCCAACGCGAGCACGGTTTCCCGGTCGGCGTCGGACACTCCGTAGCGGTCGAGCAGCAACCCGAGCTCATCGATGCTCAGCGAGGCCTTCGCCGATTCGAGGTGGCTGATCCGGGTGTAGTGCCGGTTGATCGCGCGAGCCGCCTCTTGCTGGGACAGCCCTGCTTCACGTCGGAGTCGGCGGAGCGTCAGCCCCAGCTGGCGGCGCTCGACCGTTTGGCGGCCTGTGGGCACGAAATCTCCTCCGGCTGATCCATTGGCTACCTGATCAGGGGACCGACAATAGACCACAACCTGTGTTCTATTTATCCGGCAAGCCTAACTATGCGGCTTACATGAAGATCTTCCGTGAACTGTACCGATACACCGCAAACCAGGAGGAACCCGGATGCGCGAACAGCGAGCAGTCGAGAGCGATACCTACGTGTGCCTGTCCGAGCACGTGCGGATCTCTTACGAGATCGACACCGACCGCTCGGTGCAGCTGGACTTCCGGGGCCGCGGCGAGGACGGGCTGACGCTCAGCTTCAGCGAGGCGGCGTTCGGCGAGCTCACCCGAGCCGTGGGCCGCAGCAACGCGGAACTGCTCCGCCCGCCCTCCTGACACCAGAACCTCGCCCGCTGAAACGGCGCACTCCCACCAACACGAGCGAACGGACCGTCCGTCCAACGAGAGGGACGAACGGTCCGTTCACTCAGTTCACCCTTCGAATCCGGCCGGCGAGCCTCGGTCGTTCCCTGTCAGCGGCGAAACCGCTGAGCAGCGACCCAGCACGCAGCCCGAGCACTCAGCGACCCGAGTTCAGGGACCCCGGTCAGATCGTGCGCGGGCGGCCGGCGAGCATGCCGACGACCGTCTGCACCACCACGATGATCAGCAACGCCACCAGCGACACCGCCCAGGCCGCCGTCACGTCGTGCAGCATCCCGAACAGGAACGGGCCCGAGGCGGCGATCAGGTAGCCGATGCTCTGCGCCATCGCCGAGAGCTGCCCGGTGTCGGCGGCGTTCCGGGTGCGCAGCGAGATCATCACCAGCGCCAGCGGGAACGCGCTCATCCCGATCCCGATCAGCACCGCCCACAGCACCGGTGCGGCCAGCGGCGCCATCAGCAACCCCAGCAGCCCGGCGAACATGAGCACGCCCAGCAGCAGCGCCCATCCGGACTGCCCGCGAGTCCGCGTCACCAGCGGCGGCAGCACCATGTTGATCGGCACGCCGATCAGCAGCAGCGCGCCCAGCAGCGCCCCCGCCGAGGTCGCGTCCATGCCCGCGCCCTTGAACACCTCCGGCAGCCAGCCCATCACCACGTAGGCGACGGTCGACTGCATCGCGAAGTAGAACGTGATCAGCCAGGCCAGCGGGTTGCGCATCAGCGACCGGCGTTCGCCCTTCGGCGCCGCGACGGCCTTCGAGCCGTGTCCGCGGGTGCCGGGCACCCAGAGGCACAGCGCGGCCAGCGCAACGACCATCCACGTCGCCAGCGACAGCCGCCAGCTCCCGGTCGCCGAGTTCAGGTACGGGGTCAGCGCCGAACCGGACGCGCCACCGGCGGCCATCGCCGTCGTGTAGAGCCCGGTGGCCAAGCCGACGCGCCCGGGGAAGGACTCCTTCACCACCACGGGGATCAGCACGTTGCACATCGCGATCGACGCGCACACCAGCACGGTGCCCGCCAGCAGCGTCCACGGGCCACCGAGCACGCGGGCGATCATCGCGGCGGTCAGCAGCGCCAGCGAGGCGCCCACCACCCGGTTCATCCCCCACCGGCGGGCGAGCAGCGGGGCACCGATCCCGGCGAGGCCGAAGCACAGCGTCGGCACCGAGGTCACGATGCTCGCCCACGTGCTGCCCGCGCCCAGCGAATCGCGGACCTCACCGAGGATGGAGGCGAGGCTGGTGACGGCGGGCCGCATGTTCGCCGCGGCGAGCGCCACGCCCGCCAGCAGCAGGCCGCCGCCCGCGACGGCGCGGCCGCGGGGCGCCATCGTCTCGGCGGCGCCTTCGTTGACCAACGCCTCGGCCGCGGCCGGCCTGGAGGCGTCGTCGGCCGGGGTACCGGACACGGCGTGCGCCGCCGTCCTGGCATCCTGGTCGGTCACACGGTCGTCGGGAACTCGGTCGATCGGGGGCTGGGTGTGCGACTCAGGAGACATCGCCGCCTAGTATGGCAAACATAGGATGTTTGGATGAAAGGACCCTTCAGTGCCTTTGGTCACCACCCAGCGCACGGGTCTGGTCGAGCAGGTCATCGCGCAGATGCGCACCCTGGTGAGTTCCGGGGAATGGCCGCTGGGGGAACGCATCCCCACCGAATCCGAGCTCGTCACCGCCCTCGGCGTCGGCCGCAACACGGTCCGCGAGGCGGTGCGCGCCCTCGCCCACGCCGGCCTGCTGGAAGTGCGCCAAGGCGACGGGACCTTCGTCCGCGCCACCAACGAGCTCTCCGGTGCCGTGCGCCGCCTCTGCGGCTCCGAACTGCGCCGCATCCTCGAAGTGCGCCGCGCCCTGGAAGTCGAGGCCGCCCGGCTCGCCGCCGCCGCCCGCACCGACGAGGACCTCGCCGAACTGGACGCGCTGCTGACGGCCCGCGACGCGGCGCTGGAGCAGCGGGACCCAGAGCAGGTCGTCGACAAGGACACCCGGTTCCACCTGCGGCTCGTCGCCGCCTCGCACAACGTGCTGCTGATCGGGCTCTACGAGGGGATCAGCGAGGCGGTGCAGTCCAGCGTCGCCACCACCTTCGACCCGGCCTCGGTCACCCAGGTCTCGCACACCGCGCTGCTCGACGCGGTGCGCTCCGGCGACGCGCACCGGGCCGCGACCGAAGCGGGCGGCTTCCTCGACGAGCTGCTCGACTCGCTCAGCGCTCAGCCGGAGAAGCCGACCTCGCCCGGCGAGTAGTCGGTCCCCACGTCGAACCCGGCGTCCGCGACCGCACCGCCGGCGATCGGCGCCAGCCACGCCGCGGTGAGCACGCCCGCGCTCACCACCTCCGGTGAGCGGCGGGAACCCGCGCGGTGCAGCGCCACCGACGGCGCCCCGAACCGGGTGATGACGATCTCCTCCCCCGATTCCACGCGGTCCAGCAGCTCCGGCAGCCGCGCCTGCGCTTCGTCCGCGGAGAATTCAGTCGCCATGCCCACGACGTTACCCGCGTCACTCCCCCGCACGCATCGCCGCGGGACCGATCACCGGCAACCCGCACGGCGCACCGCGGTCCAGCAGCCGCCGCAGCGCACCGGTGTCCAGGTGCCGCTCCACCAGATCGCCGAGCAGGTCCAGCTGCCCCTCGCGCAGCGCCGCGAACGACACGTCCGGCGCGGCGGTGAACCCGTCCCGCCCCGCCTGCGCGGCGACGTGCGCGAGGAACCGGCGGCGGAACGCGTCGTTCTCGAACAGCCCGTGCCAGTGCGTGCCCGCCACCGCACCGTCCACCGCGCCCTCCGGGCCCGACCCGGTCTCCAGCAGCGGGGTCAGCGCGTCGCCCGGCCGCACCGGGACGCCGTGGTGGATCTCGTAGCCGGTGACCGGTTCGCCGAAGGCGGTGCCGCTCGGCGTGCGCAGCGTCTTCTCCGCCGCGAACTCGATCTCCACGTCGAGCAGGCCCAGCCCGTCCACGACGCCGCCGCCGGACTCCACCTCGTCGGTGATCCGCCGCGACAGCATCTGGAAACCACCGCAGATCCCGAACACCGGCAGCCCCGCCCGCGCGTGCGCGAGCACCGCGTCCGCCAGCCCGGTGCGGTGCAGCCACGCCAGGTCCGAGACGGTCGCCTTCGACCCGGGCAGCACCACCAGGTCCGCGTCGGTCAGCCGCGACGGCTCGGTCACGAACCGCACCGCCACGCCCGGTTCCGCGGCCAGCGCCTCGATGTCGGTGGCGTTCGAGATGCGCGGCAGCTTCGGCACCGCCACCCGCAGCCACTGGTCACCGCGCGGCGGCGCCGGGCTGCCCACCACGCCGTCGGCGACGTAGGACAGCGAGTCCTCCGCGTCCAGCCACAGCTCCTCCGACCACGGCAGTACACCCTGCACCGGGCGCCCGGTCAGCGCCTTCACCTGCGCCAGCCCGGATTCGAGCAGCGCCGGATCGCCCCGGAACTTGTTGATCACGAAGCCGGTGACCAGCGCCTGGTCCGCCGCGTCCAGCAGCGCCAAGGTGCCGTAGAGCGCGGCGAACACCCCGCCCCGGTCGATGTCGCCGACCACCAGCACCGGCAAGCCCGCCGCCTGCGCCAACCCCATGTTCGCGATGTCGGTGGCCCGCAGGTTGATCTCCGCGGGCGACCCGGCGCCCTCGCAGATCACCTGGTCGTACTCGCCGCGCAGCTCCTGCAACGTCGCCGACACGACCTCCAGCAGGGCCGCCTTGCGCTCCCGGTACGACAGCGCCGTGACCTCCCCGGCGACCCGGCCCAGCACCACGACCTGCGAGGTGCGGTCCCCGCCCGGCTTGAGCAGCACCGGGTTGAACCGCACCGACGGCGCCAGCCCGCACGCCGCGGCCTGCACCGCCTGCGCGCGGCCGATCTCGCCGCCGTCCGGGCACACCACGGAGTTGTTCGACATGTTCTGCGCCTTGAACGGCGCCACCCGAACGCCCTCCCGCGCCAGCCACCGGCAGATGCCGGCGACCAGCACGCTCTTGCCCGCGTCCGAGGTCGTGCCCGCGACGAGCAACCCGCTCACGGCAGGGTGAGGATCTCGTTGCCGTCCTCGGTGATCAAGATGGTGTGCTCGAACTGGGCGGTCCACGACTTGTCCTGCGTGGTCACCGTCCAGCCGTCCTCCCACAGGTCGTACTCGTGGGTGCCGAGCGTGATCATCGGCTCGATGGTGAACGTCATGCCCGGCTCCAGCACCGTCTGCACCGACGGCTCGTCGTAGTGCAGCACCACCAGCCCGGAGTGGAACGAACGCCCGATGCCGTGCCCGGTGAAGTCGCGCACCACGCCGTAGCCGAACCGCTTCGCGTAGGACTCGATGACGCGGCCCACCACGTTGAGCTGGCGGCCCGGCTTCGCCGCCTTGATGCCGCGCATCGTGGCCTCGTGGGTCCGCTCCACCAGCAGCCGCACCTCCTCGGAGGCCTCGCCCGCGATGAAGGTCGCGTTCGTGTCGCCGTGCACGCCGCCGACGAACCCGGTGACGTCGACGTTGACGATGTCGCCGTCCTCGATCACCGTCGAGTCCGGGATGCCGTGGCAGATCACCTCGTTCAGCGAGGTGCAGCAGGACTTCGGGAAACCGCGGTAGCCGAGCGTCGACGGGTACACCCCGTGGTCCACGAAGAACTCGTGCACCACCTCGTCCACGCGGTCGGTGGTCACGCCCGGCTGGACCGTCTTGCCCGCCAGCTCCAGCGCCTGCGCGGCCAGCCTGCCCGCCACGCGCATCGCCTCGATCACCTCGGGCGGCTGCACGTCCGGGTCGGTGTTGCGCCGCGGAGCGGGCTTGTCGACGTACTCGGGCCGCTCGATCGTCACCGGCACCGGCCGGCGGGGCGTCTGGACTCCTGGCTGCAACGGTGCGCGTACGGGCATGCCCTTCACTCTAGAGCGTGCCACTCGGCCCCGACCGCCCCGCCCCGGGCACGATCTCCGCTGGTCAAGCCCCCGGTGATGCGGTGGCGAGACCTTCCTCCGCGGCGGCGGCCAGCAGCGCCCCGTCGTAGGAGACGTAGGCGTGCAGGCCTTCGCGGAGCTTGCAGGCGGAGGCGAGGTGGATCGCCTCCAGCGGGCTCACCCGCGACCGCAGCGCCGCCGCGCCGTCCAGCACGTCCTGCTTCACCGGCAGCCGGTCCAGCTTCGACAGGACGATCGTGGCCAGGTCCTCGATGGCCGGTCCCTGCTCGCGGAACGTGCGCAGCACGTCCACCTGGGAGATGGCGCTGGTGATGCGGGGCTGCTCCAGGCGGGCCCGCACCCATTCGCTCAGCGCCACGCTCTCCGGCTCGGGCGCGATCAGCTTCACCAGCGCGGAGGAATCGAAGTAGATCAATGCCGCTCCCGTTCACCTCGGTCGTCGCCGAGCGGACCGTCCGCGTCGAGCGGTTCCGGCAGGTCACCGCCGTCGCCGGGGATGAGCTCCCCGGCGGCGATCAGCTCGTCGTAGAGCGAGCGCTCGCGCGACGGCGGGTTGAGCACCGCGACCGTGCGTCCGCGATCGGTGATCAGGATCGATTCCCCGGTCGCCACCCGGCGCAGGTACCGGCTGGCGTTCTGCCGCAGCTCGCGCACCCCGATCCGCTCCATGCGCTACAAAGTAGCACCTGAAGATCGACCGCGGACTCACTCGAACGGATGATCTCGACGTCCGCCGCGCGGCCGGTCAGGGCACGTTCGACAGGAAGCTCTGCGCGACCTGCACCGCGGGCTTGGACTCGCCCGAGTCCTCCAGCAGCACCGCGAACGCCAGGTCGTCGCGGTAGCCGACGAACCAGCCGTGCGAATGCGTGCCGTCGCCGAACTGCGCGGTGCCGGTCTTGCCCGCGACCTCGCCCTCCCCGGCTACGGCGGTGGCCGTCCCGGACAGCACGACCTCCCGCATCATCGGCCGCAACTGGTCCAGGACCTGCGGCGACAGCGGAGCCACCTGCGAGTCGGCCTTCGTCTCGGCGCCCTCGATCAACTTCGGGATGGGCATCGACCCGTTCGCGACCGTCGCCGAGGCCAACGCCATCCCGAACGGGCTGGTCAGCACGGTGCCCTGCCCGAAGCCGTTCGCGGCGCGGCCGGTGGTGTTCTCCCCGGGCGGCGCCTGGCCGGTGATCGTGGTGATGCCCGGGACGTCGAAGTCGACGCCGATGCCGAGCCGCTTCGCCATGTCGGTCAGCGCCTGCGCGGGCAGATCCACCGCGAGCTGCGCGAACGTGGTGTTGCAGGACTTCGCGAACGCGGTGCGCAACGGCACGACGCCCAGGTCGAAGTCCTTGTCGTTCGGGATGGTGCGGCCGTCGAAGACCTTGCTGGCCGGGCACTCCACCGGCTGGTCGACGGTCACCTTGCCCGCCTCCAGGCCCGCCGCCGCGGTCATGATCTTGAAGGTGGATCCGGGCGGGAACTGGCCGGTCAGCGCCGGGGCGCCCTGGGCGTCGGCCGGGTCGTTCTGCGCGACCGCCAGCACGTCGCCGGTGGAGGGCTGCATCGCGACGATCATCGCGGCCTGCGGCACCGGGTCCAGGGCCTGTTCCGCGGCCCGCTGGGTCCGGTCGCTGAGCGTGGTGCGCACCTGGTCCACCGGCCGGATCGGCTGCTCCTGGAGGACCTCGATCGGGGCACCGTTCGCGTCCGCGGTGTGCACGTTCCAGCCCGCGTTCGCGGTGATCTGCTCGTCGACCTGCTCGGACACCCCGGACAGGGCTTGCGCGGCGTACCCGCGCTCCTCGGCGACCAGCTTCGTCTGCGCCGGGAACCGCACCCCGGGCAGGTCGTAGATCGCCGGGCGCACCCGGTCGTAATCGTCCTGGCGCAGCGACACCACCACGTACGGCTGGCCGGCTTCGGTGGCGTTCACGCCGTCGACGATGGTCTGCCGGGTGATCTCCGGGTCCACCGGCTGCAACCCGGCGGCGAGCTGCTCGGCCACGCCGGGCAGGTCGCCCGCGGCCTGCGGGTCGAGGGTGACGGTGACGATCTGCTCGGGCCGCATCAGCTCGGTGCCTTCGCGGTCGAGCACCGGCTGCGGTTCCGGGCGCTGCTCGTCGAACGCGAGCCGCTGGCCGTCGGCGAGCTTCGGGTGCAGCACCGACGGCGCCCAGTGCACCTTCCAGCCCTGGTCGGATTCGCTGAGCTCCAGCGCGCCCCGGTACTGCCAGGCGCGACCGTCACCGAGGTCCCAGTTCGCGTCGAAGGTGGCGCGGGCGGGGGCGCCGCCCTCGTCCTCGACGACCTGGGTCACGTTGAAGTTGATCGCGCGCGGGGACAGCTCGCCGCGCGCGTCGTCCAGGGCCTGCCGGGCCTTCTCCGGGGCGTCGGTCCGGCCGGCCGCGCCCGCGGTGTCCCCGGCGGCGACGGTGTTCAGGAACGCCGTGGCGACCTCTTGGGCGGACGGCCCGGAATCGAACAGGCCGCAACCCGAGACGGGCAGGGTCATCGCCAGTCCGGTGCACGCGGCGAGCAGCCTCGCCCGCGGGCGCCGCTGGGGGAAGATCCGTGAAGAACGCACCCCCGGAAGTATGCCTAAGACGATGACAGCTCCGAACCCACCACCCGTTCCCCCGGACGAGGTTGGCCCGTTCGCGCAATTCGTGGGGTCCGATGGGGCAACGTCGTCCCGCGATCGGCGCCCGCGTCCGGCCGGTGGCGGCGGCGCCGGGAGTCCCGCCCGGACTCAGAGCAAGATCGTGCTGAAGGTGCCTAACTGCTGGAAACCGACCTTGTTGTAGGCGATCCGGGCGGCGATGTTGAACCCGTTGACGTAGAGGCTCGCGGCGCGCCCCAGCCCGCGGACGAGGCGGTCGGCGACGGCGGCGGTGCCCGCGGTGCCGAGCCCGGAGCTGCGCTTGTCCGGGTGCACCCACACCCCTTGGATCTGGCCGGCGGCCTGGGACATCGCGCCGATCTCCGCCTTGAACACGACTTCGCCGTTCTCGAACCGGGCGAAGGCGCGACCGGCGGCGATCAGCTCGGCGACGCGCGCCCGGTACCCGGCGGCACCGCCGTCCCGGGACGGGTCGATGCCGACCTCCTCGGTGAACATGGCGATCGCGGCGGGCAGGTACCGGTCCAGCTCGTCCGGCCGGACCTGGCGCACCTGCTGGTCGGGGCGGACCGCCGGGGCACCGGTGAGCACCAGCAGCGGCTGCTCCTCGCGGATCTCCCGCGCGGGCCCCCACTGGCCGGCGAGCTCGTCCCACAGCGCCAGCACCTGCTCGGCGGGACCGACGAGCGAGGAGCACACCCGGCGGCGGCGCAGCACCCGGTCGGCGAAGGCGCGCATCGCGTCGGGCCCGCCGGACAGCGGGATGAGGTTGACGCCGGAGAAGCAGAGCCCTTCGAGCCTGCTGCCGTAGCCCCACACCTCGGCGCCGAGCCTGCTGGGCCGCAGTCCCGCCGCTTCGACGCGGGAGGCCACCATGCAGGCCGCGACCGGGTCCCTGCCCAGCGCGGTGCGGACCTGGGGCGCGTCCCGATCCTCCAGCAGGCGGGCTCCGACGAGCTTCAGCACGGGTAAAGACTGCCAGACCGGACCGCTCGCAGGCTCCCCTACCCGACGTACCCAGCACAATCCCTCCGGGTATCACCCGGATGGCGCAGCGACGGCGCGGTCATCGGGGCCACCGATGACGCTCCGTGCCGAGCAGCCCGCCCCTGACTCCGGACGAACCGCCCACGAACGAGCCAGGCCCGCCGGATCTCCCGACGGGCCTGCAGTGCTCCGCGGACATCAGGCCGCCACGGTCGCGGTGGATCGCTCCCGCCGCGGGCCCGTGGGCCTGCGGTCAGCCGACGGTGACGACGGGGGCGCCCTCGCCCTGCTCCTCGGCGCCCTCCATCGTCTCGGCGATGCGCATGGCCTCCTCGATCAGCGTCTCCACGATCTTGGCCTCGGGCACGGTCTTGATGACCTCGCCCTTCACGAAGATCTGGCCCTTGCCGTTGCCGGAGGCGACGCCGAGGTCGGCTTCGCGGGCCTCGCCGGGGCCGTTCACGACGCAGCCCATGACGGCGACGCGCAGCGGCACCTCCATGCCCTCCAGCCCGGCGGTGACCTCCTCGGCGAGGGTGTAGACGTCGACCTGGGCGCGACCGCAGGACGGGCAGGAGACGATCTCCAGCTTGCGCGGGCGCAGGTTCAGCGACTGCAGGATCTGGGTGCCGACCTTGATCTCCTCGACCGGCGGCGCGGACAGCGAGACGCGGATCGTGTCCCCGATGCCCTGGCGCAGCAGCGAGCCGAACGCGACCGCCGACTTGATCGTGCCCTGGAACGCGGGACCGGCCTCGGTGACGCCGAGGTGCAGCGGGTAGTCGCACTGCTCGGCGAGGATCTCGTAGGCGCGCACCATCACGACCGGGTCGTTGTGCTTCACCGAGATCTTGATGTCGTGGAAGTCGTGCTCGGCGAACAGGCCCGCTTCCCACATGGCCGATTCGGCGAGCGCCTCCGGCACGGCCTTGCCGTACTTCTTCATCAGCCGCGGGTCGAGGGAGCCGGCGTTGACGCCGATCCGGATCGGCGTGCCGTGGTCCTTGGCGGCCTGCGCGATCTCCTTGACCTGGTCGTCGAACTTGCGGATGTTGCCCGGGTTGACCCGGACGGCCGCGCAGCCCGCTTCGATGGCCGCGAACACGTACTTCGGCTGGAAGTGGATGTCGGCGATCACCGGAATCTTCGACTTCTGCGCGATCGCGGGCAGGGCTTCCGCGTCGTCGGCGCTCGGGCAGGCCACCCGCACGATGTCGCAGCCGGACGCGGTGAGCTCCGCGATCTGCTGCAGCGTGCCGTTGATGTCGGCGGTGTTGGTGGTGGTCATGCTCTGCACGGAGATGGGGTGGTCGCTGCCCACTCCGACCGCACCGACCTGCAGTTGCCGGGTCTTGCGCCGTTCGCCCAGTGTCGGGGCGGGTGCTGCGGGCATGCCCAGATCGACGGTCATCGATTCCTCTCCACCTTTGCGCTGCGCGGATGCGCTCGTGAGTGTCAGCGGGACGAGGCGGTTCGTACCGCGCCCCGCGGCCGGAACGGCTCGGCGACGAGCCCGTCACCACCGCTCCGGGAAAGCCCCCGGGTGGCCTTCCGGGTACCCGGCGCACGCCGTTCCCCGAACCACGATACCGATAGCCACTCCCCCGGACGGGCAAGGTTCACCCCTGGACTGATCACCCGGCGTGATCGACGGAGGGCACTCGGCGCGATGCCGCCCGGGGTTCACCGGCGGTTCACCCGGCAGCGCTACATCAGCGTCACCGGGTTCACCACGTCGGCGACGAGCACCAGCAGCGAATAGGCGATGAAGACCAACGTCACCCCGTAGGCCAGCGGCATCAGCCGCGCCGTGTCGAACGGGCCCGGGTCCGGCCTGCGCACCAGCTTCGCGAAGCCGCGGCGCACCGATTCCCACAGCGCACCGGCGATGTGCCCGCCGTCCAGCGGCAGGATCGGCAGCATGTTCATCACGAACAGCGAGAGGTTCACCGCGGCCAGCAGGTTCAGCATCGTGATCAGCCGCGCGCCCACCGACACCTGGTCCATCGACAGCACCTCGCCGCCGATGCGACTGGCCCCGACGATGCCCACCGGCGAATCCGCGGACCGCTCGCTGCCGCCGATGGCGGAGATGAGGTCCGGCACCCGCTGCGGCAGCTCCACGATCTTCTGCGCGGTGAGGCTGACGAACCCGCCGATCGTGCGGACCACGCCGCCGACGTCCTGGCGGACCATGACCTGGTCCGGGGTGAGCCCGAGGAATCCGACGACCTCGGTCCGCTTCGGGTCGTCCAGCGCGGGCCGCCTGTCCTGGATCAGGTCGGCGTGCAGGGTGAGGCGCTGGTCACCGCGTTCCACCACGATCGGGACCGAGCCGGCGGAGCCGCGGATGGCCTTCTGCAGCTCCGTCCACGAGCCATAGGGCTTGCCGTCGAACTCGACGATCTTGTCGCCGGGCCGGAACCCGGCGGCCGCGGCGGGCGACGGCGGCGCCCCCGGCGGGCAGGTGCCCTTGTCCTGCGCGTCGGCGGACACCACGCACTCGCTGATCGACGAGACCGAGGTGGTGAGCTCGGCCTTGCCGTAGCCCATCAGGATCCCGGCGAAGATGAGCACCGCGAGGATCAGGTTCATGATCGGCCCGGCGGCCATAACGATGATCCGCTTCCACGGTTTGCGCTGGTAGAACTGCCGGTGCGCGTCCTCGGGGGTGACCTCCTCGGCCGCGGCCTCCCGGGCGTCCTCGATCATCACCCGCCACGGCGCGGAGGAGGCGGTGCGCCCGTACTCCTCGTCCCGCTTCGGCGGGAACATGCCGATCATGCGGATGAAGCCGCCGAACGGGATCAGCTTCACCCCGTACTCGGTCTCCGCCGTCTTGCGCGACCAGACGGTCCGGCCGAAGCCGACCATGTACTGGGTGACCTTGACGCCGAACATCTTCGCGGTGAGCAGGTGACCGAGCTCATGCCAGGCGATGGACAGCAGCAGTCCGACGAAGAACAGGACGATGCCGACGATGACCAGCATCACTGCACCTTCCCTGCCGCTACGAGCTCGCGGGATTTCACTCGGGCCCACTCCTCTGCTGCGAAGACCTCGTCCACGCCCTGCGGTTCACCGCGCCACTGGTCGGCCGCCGCGAGGGTCCGCTCCACAGTCTGCACGATGCCGGTGAAACCACTGTTCCCTCCGACGAACGCGGCCAGCGCCTCCTCGTTCGCCGCGTTGAAGATCGCGGGCAGGCAGCCGCCGGTGGAACCGGCGTGCCGGGCCAGCGAGACCGCGGGGAACGCCTCGTCGTCGAGCGGTTCGAACGTCCACGAGGACGCCTCGGTGAACGACAGCGGCGGCGCGGCCTTCGCTATCCGGTTCGGCCAGTCCAGGCCGAGCGCGATCGGCAGCCGCATGTTCGGCGGGCTGGCCTGCGCCAGCGTCGAGCCGTCCACGAAGGTGACCATCGAGTGCACGATCGACTGCGGGTGCACCACCACGTCGATCCGGTCGTAGCCGACGTCGAACAGCAGCCGCGCCTCGATCAGTTCCAGGCCCTTGTTCACCAGCGTCGCCGAGTTGATCGTGACGACGGTGCCCATCGCCCAGGTCGGGTGCTTGAGCGCCTGCTCCAGCGTGACGCCTTCCAGCTCCGCGCGGCTGCGGCCGCGGAACGGCCCGCCCGAGGCGGTCAGCACCAGCCGGTCCACCTCGTCGGCCCGGCCGCCCGCCAGGCACTGCGCCAGCGCGGAGTGCTCGGAGTCCACCGGCACGATCTGGCCGGGCTTCGCCGCCCGCAGCACCAGCGAGCCACCCGCGACCAGCGATTCCTTGTTCGCCAGCGCCAGCGTCGCGCCCGTCTCCAGCGCGGCCAGGGTCGGCTTCAGCCCGCGCGAGCCGTCCACCGCGTTGAGCACCACGTCGGCCGGGGTGCTCTGCACCAGCTCGGTCGTCGAGTCCGGCCCGGCCAGCAGCCGCGGCATCCGGAACCCGCCGGTGGAGTAGCCGAGCCGCTGCGCCTCCGCGTACAGCGCCAGCTGTACGTCCTCGGCCGCGGTGCCCTTGGCGACGGCGACCGCCTCGACCTCGAACTCCAGCGCCTGCGCGGCCAGCGCGGCCGGGTCGCTGCCCCCGGCGGCGAGGCCCGCGACGCGGAACCGGCCGGGGTTGTTCCGGATCACGTCCAGCGCCTGGGTCCCGATCGACCCCGTGGAACCGAGGATCAGCACGCTGCGCGGAGTCCCGCGCGCGGCGTTCGACTCGGCGGCGCCTGCCTGGCCGCTCGCGGGGACGGGGGATTCGGGGCGCGCGCTCGAAGCGGGGGTCGCGGTGTCCATCACCGCCCATTCTCCCCGAAGCAGGTGGTCGCCGGTCGCTCGCGGTGCGCGAATCCGCGATCAGCGTCACGATCGGGGGGTAGGCCCCGAGCACCGGACGCCTGAACCAGCGGTCCGCGCCGCTGGCACAGCGTTCACACACCAGGCAGGAAGGGGTAGCGCCATGGGCATCATCGGATGGATCGTTCTCGGGCTCATCGTGGGCGCCATCGCCAAATTGATCATGCCGGGCAAGGATCCGGGCGGGATCCTCGTCACCTTGCTGCTGGGCGTGGTCGGGGCTTTCGTCGGTGGCCTGATCGGGAACTGGGTGTTCCACGTCGGACTGGGCAGCTTCTGGTCGTGGCGGACGTGGCTGCTGGCCATCGTGGGCGCGATCATCGTGCTGGGCATCTACCGGTTGATCGTCAGCAGGACCGGGAAGGCCGCCAAGGGGGGCTAGCGCTCTCCGTCCACTCCCAGGAAGCGGGGGGGGGGGGGGGGGGGGGGGGGGGGGGGGGGGGGGGGGGGGGGGGGGGGCGCCCCCCCCCCCGCCCCCCCCGCGGGGGGGGGGGGGGGGGGGGGGGGGGGGGGGGGGCGCGCGCGGTCCC
>NZ_JAIUKB010000112.1:37706-39714 GCF_020176785.1 Saccharopolyspora sp. 6V
CTCGCGCGCGCCCCCCCCCGGCCCCCCCCCCCCCCCCCCCCCCCCCCCCCCCGGGGGGGCCCCCCCCCCCCCCCCCCCCCCCCCCCCCCCGGGCCCGGGGCCCCCCCCCCCCGCGGCTTTGCGCTGTGCCGGGGCTGCGCCACCAGCGCACCGGCGCGCGCTCGAGCTATGCGAAGATGGGCTACGCGTGGCGCGTGCCGCGCCGAGTAGCAGGTTCAACCGCCCCGGTGGCGGGTTGTGGCGCAGGAGGGTACGTGGCGAGCACGGAACTGGACACCAAGCCCAGTCAGGCCATCGACCCGGCAGACGAGCCGTCGGTCGAGTGGGGCTGGCACGGCGGGTTCCCCAAGGGCACCCAGATCGCCGGCTGGTTCACCGTCTTCGCCCTGCTGATCATGCTGGTGGGCAACCACCAGGGCATCCTCAGCGGCGGCCACGCCTTCAAGACCGAGGACATCTGGCTGATCGGCATCGCCGTGATCGTCGCGATCGGCCTGCTGGCCGACCTGCGCCGCCGCCGCAAGGGCTTCCGCCGCTGACGCGGTGCGTCACCCGGGGACTTGCCCCGGTTGGGACGTTCGAGTGGCGCCCGGCACCCGCTCGGCGGAGCGGACCCCGACTCGACCTGCGATGATGATCAGCGGTTGAGCAGAGGTCGCCCGATCGGGTTTGCCACGGGAGGTCTACGTTTCGCTTCGTGGGCCATTACCCGGAGCCGCAACTGCACCGGTGGGTCTTGGCACGTCTGGGGGCGGCGGGCGAGGAGCTCGCCGGATTGCTGGGTGCCCGGGGCCGCGACCGGATACCGCACGAGTTCCTGGCCGATCCCGCGCGGATCGACGCGCACGCGCTCTGCCTGGAGCTGGACGAGCTCAGCGCCGTCCGCTCCCTCCGGTTGCCCGACTCCTTCCTGGACGAGGTGGGTGGGGACCGGGCGCCGGAACGGCTGCCCGAGGTGCTCCACGAGATAGAGCGCCTCGACCGGCTGCGGGAGCTGCGGCTGCCACCGGACGTGTTCGCCGACGTCCCGCTCGAAACCGTCGACTGCTGGCGGCACCGGGCGCTGAACGGCTTGCCCACCGAGTCGACGAACGCCCGGCTGTCCCTGCTGGCCGCGCTGTGCTGGCACCGGCAGGGCGAGCTGACCCGCGAGCTGCTGGGCGTGCTGCTGACCCTGATCGACGAGCTGCGGTCCCGCGCCGGCGCCCGGTTGCGCGCCGCGGGCGCACCGCCCGACGGGCGCTGGCGGCGCTGGTCGCCCCCCGAGGAGCACGCGGACGCGCTGCTGCGGCGTTCCGCCGAGCCGGACCGGGGACGGGCCGCGCGGGCCGCGTTGCACATCACCTACACCTCCGACCACCGGCAGCTGCTGTCCGCGCTGCTGCACGTCCTGGACTTCCGCAGCAGCGACCGGCGCCGGTGGCCGCTGCTGGCGGCGCTGGGGGAACTGGTCGACGGCCCCACCCGGGTGTGGGGCGAGGGCCGCTACCTGCCGTCCGGCCTGGACGTCCCCGTGCGCGGCGTGGTGCCCGCGGGCTGGTTGGAGGGCGTGGTGGACCGGACCGGCCGGGTGGACCGGACCGGCTACGAGCTCTGCGTGCTGCTGGCCTTGCGGGAGGCGCTGCGGGACGGCGCGGTGACGGTTCCCGGTTCGGCCGAGCCGCGCGCGGGCATCGGCGACGCGATCGGCGAGTGCATCGCCTGGCCGCCGGACGCGGCGACGCTGAGCACCTCCGGCAGCGCTCCGCCGCACGGGTGACCGCGGCGTCCCACCACGTGGCGTGCCCTTGCGCGCACCGCTCGTAGCGCCTGGAGTGGGCGCATGACCGGTGCGGTGCTCACCCCGTTCTGGCCGACCCGGCGCGGATCGCTGTTCGACCAGGCGTGTCGGCGGGGCGCGCCGCGCAGTGCGCGGCCGCGCCCCCGCGGCCCGCCGGCCCTCCAGCCCGCCGCGGGGGTCACCGCTCATGTCGGGGACCGCTGAACAGCGGCGCAACAACGAGGGGTT
>NZ_JAIUKB010000112.1:39722-49721 GCF_020176785.1 Saccharopolyspora sp. 6V
GGGCCCTGGCGGGCCCGGGGGGTCGGGCGGGGTGGGGGCGATGGCCGGGGGGGGGGCCCCCCCGGGGGGGGCCCCCCGGGGGGGGGGCGGGGGTCCCCCGGGGGGGGGGGGGGGCCGCGCCGCGAGGGGCGCGGCCGCTCCCGCTCGGCACGCCGGCCATCCAGCACGACGAGGAGGTCACCGATCATGTCGGTCACCGATGAACTGCTCCGCAACAACGAGGTCTACGCCGCGGGCTTCGAGGGCCCGCTCCCCCTCCCGCCGTCCAAGCACGTCGCCGTGGTGGCCTGCATGGACGCCCGGCTGGACGTCTACCGCGCGCTCGGCCTGCGCGAAGGCGAGGCGCACGTGATCCGCAACGCGGGCGGGGTGATCACCGCGGACGAGGTCCGGTCGCTCGCGATCAGCCAACGCCTGCTCGGCACCGAGGAGATCGTGCTCGTCCACCACACCGACTGCGGGATGCTGACGTTCACCGACGAGGAGTTCGCCGCCACCCTCCGGCAGGAGGTCGGGGCCGAACCGGAGTGGGCCGCGGAGGCGTTCGCCGACGTCGCCGAGGACGTCCGGCGCTCGCTGCGGCGGATCCTCGACGACCCGTTCATCCCGAAGAAGGGCTCGGTGCGCGGGTTCGTCTTCGACGTCGCCACCGGGAAGCTCGCCGAGGTGAGCTGACCCGGACGGGAGGCCGGCCGGACAGTGCGGTGCGAGGGGAAGGGAGCACTGTCCGGCCGGCGACGGCCCGATGCCGGTCGGGGGGTCTCGACATCGGGCCGAGCGATCCGGCATCGCCGGGACCACGACCAGCATGATCTCCGCGCGGCGCGTTTTTCCAGAGGCCCCACACGGTCGATGGACACCCCTTGCGCGGGGTGCGCCGATGTCCTCCCGGCTGCGGAGGTGCGGGTGTCGCAGCGGCTCGCCCGGCACCGTCCGCGCAGGTCAACGACGGGCGTTCGACACCGGGCGAGTACGTGCGGCGGCAACCACACCGGTGGCGCGGTGCTCCGCGGCTCCACCGATCCGGATCATCCGACTTGATGAAGCGGGGCGGCGACGGTCTCCGGCGGAGGTGATCCGGGCTCGCGCGCGGCGGGCATCGCGGCGGTCGGCCGAGCACGGCTCACCGCGCGCGAGGCCGCCGGGAATCGCCGAGGTCAGGCCTCGGCGGCGAGCTGCCCGCAGGCCGCCGCGATCTCCTGGCCGCGGGTGTCGCGGACGGTGCACGGCACGCCCGCGTCCCGGACGCGCTGCACGAACTCGCGCTGCACCGGCTTCGGCGAGGCGTCCCATTTGCTGCCCGGCGTCGGGTTCAGCGGGATCAGGTTCACGTGCGCGAACTGGCCGAGGTGCTTGTGCAGCAGCTTGCCCAGCAGGTCCGCGCGCCACGGCTGGTCGTTGATGTCCCGGATCAGCGCGTACTCGATCGACACCCGGCGACCGGTGTGGTCGGCGTAGCCGCGCGCCGCCTCCAGCACCTCGGCGACCTTCCAGCGGTTGTTCACCGGCACCAGCGTGTCCCGCAGCTCGTCGTCCGGGGTGTGCAGCGACACCGCCAGCGTCACGTGCAGCTGTTCCTCGGTCATCCGCTTGATCGCGGGCACCAGGCCCACGGTGGAGACCGTCACCGAACGCTGCGACAGGCCCAGGCCCTCCGGCGCGGGGTCGCAGATGCGGCGCACCGCGGAGATCACCCGCTTGTAGTTCGCCAGCGGCTCACCCATGCCCATGAACACCACGTTGGACAGCCGGCCCGGTCCGCCGGGCACTTCGCCGTCGCGCAGCATCGCGGCCGCGGTACGCACCTGGTCCACGATCTCCGCGGTGGACAGGTTCCGCTGCAGCCCGCCCTGCCCGGTCGCGCAGAACGGGCAGGCCATGCCGCAGCCCGCCTGGCTGGAGATGCAGACGGTGGCGCGGTCGGTGTAGCGCATCAGGACGCTCTCGATGAGCGTGCCGTCGTGCGCCCGCCACAGCGTCTTGCGGGTGGTGCCCTCGTCGGTGTCCAGCGTCCGCACCTGCGTGAGCAGGGTGGGCAGCAGGTCCGCGCCGAGCTTGGCCCGGCTCGCCGCGGGGATGTCGGTCATCGACTCCACGTCGGCGTTGAGCCGGCCGAAGTAGTGGTGCGCGAGCTGCTTCGCGCGGAACGGCTTCTCCCCGAGCTCGCCCACCGCGGCGCGGCGCTCCTCGACCGACAGGTCGGCGAGGTGACGAGGGGGCAGGCCGCGCTTGGGCGCGTCGAAGACCAGCGGAAGTGAAGTCGACATAGCGCCCACCAGTGTCCCACGGCCCGAGGCGAGCCCCGTCGGCACGTCCGGGTCGGCACGCCGGGACCGGCGGCCCTGGTCCGCCCGGAGCGCGTCCGCTAAGGTTTCGGCATGCCGAAACTTCACTCCCCAGTGTGGCGAACTTTCCGGAGCGGCAGGCGTGCCGCGGCCGGGATCGCCGCGCTGGCCGCCGCGCTGCCGCTCGTCGCCGGGTGCGACGCCGGGCTCGGACGGGCCGAGGACGGCAAGCCCTCGGTGGTCACCACCTTCACCGTCCTCGCCGACATGACCAGGGCCGTCGCGGGCGACCGGATCACCGTCGACTCGATCACCAAGCCCGGCGCCGAGGTGCACGGCTACGAACCCACGCCCAGCGACCTGCTCACCGCCGCGAAGTCCGACCTGGTGCTGGACAACGGCCTCGGCCTGGAGAGCTGGTTCGCCCAGTTCGTCGAACGCAGCGAAGCCCCGCACGTGACCCTGAGCGAAGGCGTCGACCCGATCCCGGTCGCCGCGGGCGGCACCCGCGGCGCCGCCAACCCGCACGCCTGGATGTCCCCGCGCAACGCCAAGACCTACGTCGCGAACATCCGCGACGCGCTCAGCCGGATCGACCCCGCGCACGCCGCCGAGTTCCGCGCCAACGCCGACGACTACACCCGACGGCTCGACGAGATCGAGCGCTACCTGCGCACCGAGCTCGACCGGATCCCCGCGCGGCAGCGCGCGCTGGTCACCTGCGAAGGCGCCTTCTCCTACCTGACCAGGGACGCGGGCCTGCAGGAGGCGTACCTGTGGCCGGTCAACAGCGACTCCGAAGGCACCCCGCAGCAGATCAAGAACACCACCCGCTTCGTGCAGCAGCGGCAGGTGCCCGCCGTGTTCTGCGAATCGACCGTGAACGACAAGGCGCAGCGCCAGGTGGCCGAGGAGACGGGGGCGCGGCTCGGCGGCACCCTCTACGTCGACTCGCTGTCCGAACCCGGCGGGCCCGTGCCCACCTACCTCGACCTGCTGCGCCACGACGCCGAGACCATCGTCGCCGGACTCTCCGGAGGTGCCCGATGAGCGTGCAGGCCCGGCACGTGACCGTCTCCTACCGCGAAGCGCTCGCCCTCGACGACGTGAGCGTGGACATCGCCTCCGGGCAGGTCTGCGGGCTGCTCGGGGTCAACGGATCCGGCAAGTCCACCCTGTTCAAAGCGCTGATGGGGCTGGTGCGCCCCGACCGCGGCGAGATCCGGCTGCTCGGCCGCGACCCGAAGCGCGCCCGCCGCGACGGACTCGTCGCCTACGTACCGCAGTCCGAGGCGATCGACGCCACGTTCCCCGTCACCGTCGCCGACGTGGTGCTGATGGGCCGCTACGGGCGGATGGGGATCACCCGCCGCGCCCGGCCCGCCGACCGGGCCGCGGTCGCCGAGGCGCTGGACCGCGTCGGGCTCACCGACCTCGCGCGCAATCCCATCGGCGCGCTCTCCGGCGGCCAGCGCAAGCGCGCCTTCGTCGCCCGCGGGATCGCCCAGGGCGCCGAGCTGCTGCTGCTCGACGAACCGTTCGCCGGGGTGGACAAGGGTTCCGAGGCGATGATCGCCGACCTGCTGCGGGGACTGCGCGACGAAGGCCGCACCATCATGATCTCCACGCACGACCTGGCCGGCGCCCCCGCGCTGTGCGACGAGGCCGTGCTGCTGCACCAGCGGGTCCTCGCCCACGGCCCCGTCGACGACGTGCTCGCCCCCGAAGTGCTGGCCCGCACCTTCGGCGTGCCGGGAGGAGTCCGATGAACGACCTCGCGATCTGGCTGCTGGAACCGCTGCAGTTCGGCTTCATGCGGCGCGCGCTGCTGGTCAGCGTGGTGGCGGCACTGGTGTGCGCCGTGCTGTCCTGCTGGGTGACGCTGATCGGCTGGTCGCTGCTCGGCGACGCCGTCTCGCACGCCGTGCTGCCCGGTGTGGTGCTGGCCTACGTGTTCGCGCTGCCGTTCTCCGTCGGCGCGTTCCTGTTCGGCGGCCTGTCCGTGGCCATGATCGGTGCGGTGCGCGGCACCACGAAGCTCAAGGGCGACACCGCGATCGGCGTGGTGTTCACCGGGCTCTTCGCGCTGGGCGTGGTGCTGATCTCGCGGATCCCCAGCCAGGTCGACCTCAACCACATCCTGTTCGGCAACGTCCTCGGCGTCACCGACGGCGACATCGCGCAGGTGCTGGTGATCAGCGCGATCACGCTGGCGGTGGCGGTGCTGAAGCGGCGCGACCTCACGCTGTACGCGTTCGACCCCACCCACGCGCACGCCATCGGGCTGCAGCCGCGGCGGATCGGCGCGCTGCTGCTGACGATGCTGGCGCTGACCGTGGTCGTCGCGCTGCAGGCCGTCGGCGTCATCCTGGTGACCGCGATGCTGATCACGCCAGGGGCGACCGCGTTCCTGCTGACCAGGCGCTTCCCCCGGATGCTGGCGGTGGCCGCGGCGCTGTCGGTCGGCAGCGGGATCGCGGGCACCTACCTGAGCTTCCACCTGGACACCTCGACCGGCGGGATGATCGTGTGCTGCCAGGCCGCGCTGTTCCTGCTCACCTACCTGTTCGCACCCGGGCAGGGGCTGTTCCGGGAGCTGCTGCGGCGGCGCGCGCGGCGCGCGGAGGCCGCCACCGCCGGATAGTCCACCCACTCGTGGCACCACCCGGTCTCCTATCGTGGGGGCCATGACGAGCATGGCCGAACGCCCTTCGGCGTCCGTGGAGGACTACGTCCGGGCGATCTACGGGCTCACCGAGCGCGGGGTGGCCGTGACCAACGCGACGCTGACGCAGCGGCTGGGGCTCAGCCCCTCCTCCGTCTCCGGGATGATCACCAAACTGGCCCAGCTGGGGCTGGTCACGCACATCCGCTACCGCAGCGTCGAACTCACCGCGGAAGGCCGCAGGCTCGCCTACGACGTGCTGCGCAGGCACCGGCTGCTGGAGCTGTTCCTGGTGGAGGTGCTCGACTACACCTGGGACGAGGTGCACCCGGAGGCCGACGCGCTGGAGCACGCCGTCTCCGACGAGCTCATCGAGCACATCGCCGCGAAGCTCGGCCACCCCACCCACGACCCGCACGGCGACCCCATCCCCACCGCGGACGGCGTCGTGGAGAAGCCCACCACCCGGCTGCTGGACCAGGTCGAACCGGGCACCGTCGGCACCATCGCGCGGGTCTGGGACACGGATTCGGAGCTGCTGCGCTACCTCACCGACCACGGGATGATCCTCGGCGCGCGCATCGAGGTCGTGGAGCGCAAACCGTTCGGCGGCCCGCTCGTGGTGCGAGTGGGGGAGCCGGCGGAGGCCGAGACGCACTTCCTCGGCACCGAGATCGCGAGCACGCTGTCCATCCGCAGCTGACCCCCGGTCAGGAGGCGCGGCGGTCGTGCTCGGCCCGCGGCTCCTCCCCTTCCGCCCGCTCGTCCTCGGACGTCCCCGAACCGTAGAGCTCGTCGGCGAGGAGGCGGTCGTGCAACTGGTCGGTGCGGTGCGCGCCGAGCACCGCGAGCAGCAGGTCGAACCGGTGGTCGGTGAGCACGATCGCGACGTGCGCGAAGCCGCCCAACCCGCCGAGCACCAGCACCGACACCCACCGCGCCGGCACCTCGTCCTGCACCAGCAGCACCACCGCGACCGCCAGGGCCAGCACCGAGGTGAACGCGACGGCCCTGGCCAGCATCAGCCGCCGCCACAACGTCCGGAAGGTCGGGTGCTGCCGGGACAGCTCCCGGACGAGCCCGGCTCGTTCGCGCCGGTCCATCCGCGCGACCTGGCTCAATCCCGCGGTGACCGGTCCGCCCGCGTGAAAGGCCATCTGGTCGCTCCTGTTGCACGTGTTCGCGGCGGGATCCGGCCGGTTCCCGGCCACTTCGGAGTTCGCCCCGAGACCGCGATCGAGGCCCGGCCGCCGCACCGCGGCCCGCGGTGGGGTCGTCGCCGGATCAGCCCGGCGGGCACCACACTCCGTCACCAAGACAAGTCGATCACGACGGAGCGCTGCGAACAAGGCGTCATTCGGGGGCGCCCGAACCGCGGTCCGGACACCTCGGCGTGACTGCGACCGAGTGCACGACAAGTCTTGATCGTCCGGTCGGTTGGTCTTGCCAGCCGTTCGGGAAATGTCGCTACTTTACGTGTCGGCACCCGCGCGTTGATCACCCGGCACGCGCTCCGACCAGGTGTTTTGCCGACACTGCGAGTGCCGGTCGGTATTCGGAAGAAATCTTCGAGCACCGCGAATCGGCAATGCCGGCGCACCGGTTCAAAAACCCCGGACCAGCCCCACCGGACGAGCGCGAATGCGCACCCGATAACCCACTTCGAACTCGCAGCCGGAGATCTGCCGCAACGCCCGGCGCGCCACCTTCGGCGAGAACTCGATCCCCAGCACCGCCGCCAGCTCGGCCCGGTCCGCGAACCGCCACACCGCGCGCACCGACTCGCTGCGGAAACCGTGCAGCTGGAAGAACCGCTCCACCGCGACCGGGTCGAACCGCGGTGAATCCGCGCGCATCCAGTCGCCGTACGGCGAGCACGACCCGTCCAGGTCGACGATCGCGAGCGTGCCACCCGGCCGCAGCACCCGCTCGGCCTCCACCAGCCCCGGTTCGCAGCCCGGTCCGAAGAAGTACGCGGTCCGGGCGTGCACCAGGTCCGCGCAGGCACCGGCCAGCGGCAACCGCTGCGCAGGAGCCTGCAGCACCGCCACCCCCGGCATCCCGGCCACCCGCGACCGCGCTCGCTCCACCAGCGGCGGGTGCGGTTCCACCCCCACCACCGAACGCGCCGACTCCGCGAAGACCCCCAGGTGGAACCCGTCGCCGCAGCCCACGTCCACCACGTCGCCGCCGGACCAGTCGCAGCTCGCGCGCAACGCCGCCCACAGCGCGCCGGACACGTCCTGCGCGCGGTTCTCCCGCTCGTAGACGTCCGGCCAGTGCCAGATGTTCGGACTCGGCGTGATCCGGGCCGGATCGCCCGACCCGATCACCGCACCGACCCGATCATTGCGGGAGCAGCCAGAACAACATCATCCACGCCACCACCGCGGACGGCAGCAGCGAATCCATCCGGTCCATCAGGCCACCGTGACCGGGCAGCATGTTGCCCATGTCCTTGATCCCCAGGTCCCGCTTGATGACCGACTCCATCAGGTCGCCCAGCGTCGCGCTGCACACCAGCGCGGCGCCGAACAGCGCGCCCTGCCACCACTCGCCGCCCAGCAGCAGCACCACCGACAGCACGCCCGCCACGGCGCCCGTCAGCATCGAACCCGCGAAGCCCTCCCAGGACTTCTTCGGGCTGATCGACGGCGCCATCGGGTGCTTGCCCAGCAGGACGCCGAACGCGTAACCACCGGTGTCCGAGGCCACCACACCGATCATGAAGCACAGCGCGCGGAACGCGCCGTCCGACGGCACCGCCAGCATCGCCGCGAACGACGCGAACATCGGGACGTACGCGGCGGTGAACACCGACGCCGTCACATCGCGCAGATAACCGTCCACGCCGAACCGGAACCGCCACGCCAGGCAGCCCAACGTCGTGATCGTGAACGCCACCAGCAGGCCGCGCAGCCCGAACGGCCAGGACAACCAGATCATCAGCTGCCCGCCCACCAGCACGGGCAGCATGCTCACCCGGATGTCCGCGCCGCGGCGCAGCGCCCCGGCCAGCTCCACCGTGGACACCGCGGCCGCCACCGCGACGATGCCGATGAACAGGTGCCGCAGCATCAGCAACGACAGGATCACCGCGGCGCCCAGCACGACGCCCACCGCGATCGCCGCCCGCAGATCACGACCCGCCCGGGAGGGACGCGACGGCTCGTCCGGTGCGGAAGCGGACATCCCGGACTCACCTTCGCGCTGGCTGGTCGTCACCGAAGGTCGCCCGGGTCCAGCACACCCGGCACCCGGGCGGCCTGCGGCCTGACCCCGGGCGGACACGAGCGGAAACGACCAGACGCCCACGCGGGCGCCGCCGGCGAAAGCGGCCCGGCAGCCGCGAACCACAGTTGCAAGACAGCCTCTCAAACTTCGAGGAGCTCTGCTTCCTTGTGCTTGACGAGCTCATCGATCTGGGCCGTGAAGCGGTGGGTGAGGTTGTCCAGCTCCTTCTCACCGCGCGTGCCCTCGTCCTCGCCCGCGTCGCCGTCCTTGACCGCGCGGTCGATGCCTTCCTTGACCTTGCGCCGGATGCCGCGGATGGTGATCTTGCCTTCCTCGCCCTTGTGCTTGGCGAGCTTGACCATCTCCTTGCGGCGCTCCTCGGTCATCTGCGGGATCGCGATCCGGATCAGCTGACCGTCGTTCGACGGGTTCACGCCCAGGTCCGAGTCCCGGATGGCCTTCTCCATCGCCGCGAGCTGGCTGGAGTCGTAGGGCTTGATGACGACCAGCCGGGCTTCGGGCACGCTGACGCTGGCCAGCTGGTTCAGCGGCGTCGGCGAACCGTAGTAGTCGACGACGATGCCGGAGAACATCGCCGGGTTGGCACGGCCGGTGCGAACCGTGGCCAGATCGTCCTTGGCCACGTGCACCGCCTTCTCCATCTTCTCCTCGCCGTCGAGGAGGGCCTCGTCGATCACGGTTGCTCCTTAGGTGTGGCGGCCGATGTACGTGCAGTGCGCGCCGCGCGACGCGGTGAAGCGTCGTCAGCGGACCCGATCAGGATCTCAGCAGCGTCACGCAGGCGCTGCGGCAGGGGTGCTGACCAGGGTTCCGATCTTCTCACCGCGAACCGCGCGGGCGATGTTGCCCTCCTGCAGGAGGTTGAACACCAGGATCGGCATGGCGTTGTCCATGCAGAGGCTGAACGCAGTCGCGTCGGCGACCTTCAAGCCCCGCTCCAGCACCTCGCGGTGGCTGACCGCGTCGAAGCGCACCGCCGTCGGGTCCGTCTTCGGGTCCGCGGTGTAGACGCCGTCGACGGCCTTCGCCATCAGCACGACCTCGCAGCCGATCTCCAGCGCGCGCTGGGCGGCGGCGGTGTCGGTGGAGAAGTACGGCATCCCGGTACCGGCACCGAAGATGACCACGCGGCCCTTCTCCATGTGCCTGCTCGCGCGGCGCGGGATGTACGGCTCGGCGACCTGGCCCATCTCGATCGCCGTCATCACCCGGGTGTCGATGTCGTGCTCGCGCTCCAGGAAGTCCTGCAGCGCCAGGCAGTTCATCACCGTGCCCAGCATGCTCATGTAGTCGCCGCGGGCGCGTTCCATGCCGCGCTGCTGCAGCTCCGCACCGCGGAAGAAGTTCCCGCCGCCGATGACCACGGCGACCTCGACCCCGCTCGCGACGACCTCGGCGATCTGCCTGGCCACCGTTCCCACCACGTCCGGATCGACGCCGACGGCGCCACCGCCGAACATCTCACCGCCCAGCTTGAGCAGCACACGCCCGTAGCCGTCTTCCGACGTGCCGTCGTCGGTCACTGGGTTCCTCCTGGAGGGCCGTTGTTCCACGGTGATCGTGCAGCACCACCTGTGCTGCGCTGCGCGAACGCCCCGCCCTCCCACTGGGCGGAGGCGGGGCGTGCGGGTCGCGAACCCCGCCACCGGGATCGTCCGGTGGCGGCGACGCGGAACCGGGGGGGGGGGGGGGGGGGGGGGGGGGCGCCGGGGGGGGCGGGGGGGGGGGGCGGCGGCCGCCCCCCCCCCCGCCGCCGCCCGGGGGGCCCGGGCGCTGCGCGCGGCGGCCGGGGGC
>NZ_JAIUKB010000113.1:0-2121 GCF_020176785.1 Saccharopolyspora sp. 6V
CGGCGCGCCGCCCCCCCTCCCGCTGCGGCGGGGGGGGGGGGGGGCCGGCCGCGGGGGGGGGGGGGGGGGCGCCCCCCCCCCCCCCCCCCCGGGCGGGATCAGGCCTGGCCGACCTCGAACCGCGCGAAGCGGGTCACGGTCACGCCTGCCTCGTCCAGCAGGGCCTTGACGGTCTTCTTGTTGTCCTGCACCGACGGCTGGTCGAGCAGCACGTTCTCCTTGAAGAAGCCGTTCAGACGACCCTCGATGATCTTCGGGAGGGCCTGCTCCGGCTTGTTCTCGGCGCGCGCGGTCTCCTCGGCGATGCGGCGCTCGTTGGCCACCACGTCCTCGGGGACGTCGTCGCGGCTGAGATAGGTGGCCTTCAGGGCCGCCACCTGCATCGCGGCGTTGCGCGCGGCGTCCTCGTCGGAGCCGGTGTACTCGACCAGCACGCCCACGGCCGGCGGGAGGTCCGCGGCGCGGCGGTGCAGGTAGGTGGTCACCTGGCCGTCGAAGACGACGACGCGGCGCAGCTCCAGCTTCTCACCGATCTTGACGGCGAGGTCCTGCACGGCCTCACCGATGGTCTTGTCGCCCAGCGGGGCGGCCTTGACCGTCTCCAGGTCGGAGGAGTTCGCGGCCTTCGCGGCCTCGACGACCTTGTCCGCCAGCGCGATGAACTCGTCGTTCTTGGCGACGAAGTCCGTCTCGCTGTTCAGCTCGATCATCGCACCGCCGGCGGCGACGACCAGGCCCTCGGCGGCGGAGCGCTCGGCGCGCTTGCCGATGTCCTTGGCACCCTTGATGCGCAGGACCTCCACGGCCTTGTCGAAGTCCCCGTCGGTCTCGGTGAGGGCCTTCTTGCAGTCCATCATGCCGGCGCCGGTCAGGTCACGGAGACGCTTGACGTCGGCCGCAGTGTAGTTCGCCATCGTGCGGGTCCGTCCTTTTTCGGAATGTGTGCACAGCGGAAGATCAGCGGCGGCAGCGGAGGCAGCACGTGCGTCCGCGGCCGCTCGCGACGCGAATGGGCGGCGGGTCGTGCTCGACGCCCGCCGCCGCTGGGCCCCGAGCCGCGGTGCGGCCGGGGGACCCGATGATCGTGCCGGTCACCGCTGGGGTGACCGCCACGGTCGGAATCAGGACTGGGCGGGCTCGTCGGCCTTCGCCGCACCCTCACCGGAACCGGTGGTCAGCAGCTGCTGCTCCCACTCCGGCAGCGGCTCCTCGCCGGCCGGCTGGGGCTTCTCCTCGCCCTCGGCAACGCCGTTGCCGCGGCCGCTGCGGGCCATCAGACCGGCGGCGACACCGTCGGCCACCACGCGGGTCAGCAGCGCGGCGGAGCGGATCGCGTCGTCGTTGCCCGGGATCGGGTAGTCGACCTCGTCCGGGTCGCAGTTGGTGTCCAGGATCGCGACGACCGGGATGTTCAGCTTGCGAGCCTCGCCGACGGCGATGTGCTCCTTCTTCGTGTCCACGATCCAGACGGCGCTGGGGATCTTGGACATGTCGCGGATGCCGCCGAGGGTCTTTTCCAGCTTGTCCTTCTCGCGGGTCAGCATCAAGATTTCCTTCTTGGTGCGCCCCTCGAAGCCGCCGGTCTGCTCCATCGCCTCCAGCTCCTTGAGCCGCTGGAGACGGCGGTGCACCGTCTGGAAGTTCGTGAGCATGCCGCCCAGCCAGCGCTGGTTCACGTAGGGCATGCCGACGCGCAGCGACTGCTCCGCGATCGCTTCCTGCGCCTGCTTCTTGGTGCCGACGAACAGGATCGTCCCGCCGTGGGCGACCGTCTGCTTGACGAAGTCGTACGCCGCATCGATGTACGACAGCGTCTGCTGCAGGTCGATGATGTAGATGCCGTTGCGCTCGGTGAAGATGTAGCGCTTCATCTTCGGGTTCCAGCGCCGGGTCTGGTGCCCGAAGTGCACGCCGCTGTCGAGCAGCTGCTTCATGGTGACGACGGCCATGGCCTTGTTCGCACCTCTTGTGTCGGGGGGGGCGCCCCCCCCGGGGGGGGGGGGGGGGGGGGGGGGGGGGGGGGGGGGGGGGGGGCGGCGCCCCCCCCCCGGGGGGCGTCCTCGCGCGCCGGGGCCCGCCCGGCCGCGCCCCCCCCCCCCCCCGCGGCCGGGGAGTAGGAGG
>NZ_JAIUKB010000114.1:0-6002 GCF_020176785.1 Saccharopolyspora sp. 6V
CGCCCCGGCGCGGCGGGGGCGCGCCCCCCCCCCGGGGGGGGCCCGCGCGGGGGGGGGGGGGGGGGGGGGGGGGGGGCGGGGCGCCCCCCCCCCCCCCCCCCCCCCCCCCCCCGCCGGGTCAGGCCTGGCCGCTCAGCGCGGTCTGCAGCGCCGAGATCTGACCGTCCATCCACCGCACGTAGTCCTGGTCCTGCGGCAGCGTCTCGGTCATCTCGACGACCGGGGTCCGATTCTGCTCCGCGCCCTTGCGGACGGATTCGGTGACCGGCGATTCGGTCTGCGGGTTGTAGATGACGGCGGCGGCCTGCTTGGAGTTCACCGCGTTCTGGATCTCCGCGACGGAGGCGGCGGACGGGTCGTTGCCGTCCTCGACGGAGTTCACGAAGGACTGCGGGGTGATGTCGGTGAGCCCGGCCGCCTCGACGAGGTAGTGCGCGACGGGTTCGGTGACGATGACCTTCTTGCCGTGCTCGGTGGCGGAGATCTGCTGCACCCGGCCTTCGAGGCCGCCGATCTGCTCGCCGAAGCGGGCGGCGCCGTCGCGGAAGGCCTGCGCCTTCTCCGGCTGGAGCTCGCCGAGCTCGTCGGCGACGCGGTCGGCGGTCTCACGCACCACGTGCAGGTCGTACCAGACGTGCTCGTTCACCGAGTGGTCGTGGTGGTGGCCTTCGTGGCCGTGCGCTTCCCCGGCGTGCTCGGCGCCTTGCTCCTCGGCCGGTTCGGACCCGTGCTCCTCGGCCGCGTGGTCGCCGTGCTCGTGCTCGCCCTCGAAGGCCTGCACGGTCGGCTTCTCGCCGCCGGCGCCGAGGATCTTCTCGGCGAACTCGTCGTAGCCGCCGCCGTTGAGCAGCACCAGGTCGGCCTCGCTGAGCTTCGCCGCGTCCTGCGGGCTGCTCTCGTAGGAGTGCGGGTCGGCCGCGGGGTCGTCGATGATCGATTCGACGTCGACGTCCTGGCCGCCGACGGCCCTGGCGACGGAGGCCCAGACGTTGGTGGTGGCGACGACCTTGAGCTTGCCGTCGTCGGTGCTCTGGCCGGAGTCGCCGCAGGCGCCCGCGGTCAGCGCGACTACGGCGAGCCCGGTCAGCGCGGCACCGCCGCGGCGGGCACGTCGGGTGAAGACGGTCATGAACGCACTCCTCGGGGAACGCACCGTGGTGGTGGGCGGCCTGGGGCCGAGTTCGGCGACGACCGCAAACGGAAACCGTTGTCATGTGCAGCGTACGCCGGGGGGACCGGGGAAGTGCTCGAACGGGTGGGCCGACCGTGGTGAACATGACAACGTTTCGCATTATCGCGCCGCGGGACTCGCCCTGTTCCACCGCGCCGGGTGAACGGCCCGTTCGTCCAACGAGATCGGACAGGCGGTCCGTTCACTCCGTCAGCGCTGGGTGAACGGCTCGTTCGTCCCATCGGAACGGCGGGGTGCGGCCGTCGGTGCGGACCACGAACCGCTGCGGCTCCCCGGCGATCTGGATGCTGCCGTGCACCAGGGCGTCCGCGCCGAGCTCCTCGACGAGCTCGACGGTCATCGTCATGGCCTTCTCGTCCTCGCCGGAGACCAGGCTCAGCGCCTCCGGGCGCACGCCGAAGGTCACCTCCTGCAGCCCGTCGGCCGCGGACAGCGCGGCGCGGGGCAGCGGGATGGTCTGCCCGTCGAGCTCGGCGCCCGCCGCGGACAGCGGCACCGTCTTGAGGTTCATCGCGGGCGAGCCGATGAACCCGGCGACGAACGCGTTGCGCGGGTTCTCGTACAGCTCGCGCGGGCTGGCGACCTGCTGGAGCAGCCCGTCCTTGAGCACCGCGACCCGGTGGCCCATGGTCATGGCCTCGACCTGGTCGTGCGTGACGTAGATCGTGGTGGTGGCCAGCCGCTTCTGGAGCGCGGCGATGTTGGCGCGGGTCTCCACGCGCAGCTTCGCGTCCAGGTTGGACAGCGGCTCGTCCATCAGGAAGACGCTGGGCTCGCGGACGATGGCGCGGCCCATCGCGACGCGCTGGCGCTGGCCGCCGGAGAGCGCCTTGGGCTTGCGGTCCAAGTACTTCTCCAGGTCGAGCATCTTCGCGGCCTCGGTGACCTTGGCCCGGATCTCGTCCTTGGGCGTCTTGCGCAGCTTCAGCGCAAAGCCCATGTTGTCGGCGACCGTCATGTGCGGGTACAGCGCGTAGGACTGGAAGACCATCGCGATGTCGCGCGCCTTCGGCGGGGTGTTGGTGACGTCCTGGCCGCCGATGGTGATGGCGCCTTCGTCCACCTCCTCCAGGCCGGCGAGCATCCGCAGCGCGGTCGACTTGCCCGAGCCGGAGGGTCCGACCAGGACCAGGAACTCTCCGTCGTCGATCTGCAGATCGAGTGCGTTGACGGCTCGCACCGGTGGGTTACCCGGGTAGAGGCGGGATGCCTGGACGTATGCAACCTCGGACATCTGGGACGCACCTTTCACTGACTCGGGTTAAGCACAACGTAGCGCTTAACCGAGTTAAGGTCATCCCCTTCCTCGAACCGGTTCGGAAAGTGATCATGCGACTACTCGTGGTGATCGTTGCCGATCGGCAATGGGATCTGCATCTCGGCGGCTTCACCGCCGGGTACTGAACCGTTACGGTTCCTCCATGGCTCGGTCAACGAATGCCCGACGGCCTGCGACGCTGGCTTCGCTGGCGGCGGAGCTCGGGGTCTCCAGGACCACGGTGTCGAACGCGTACAACCGCCCGGACCAGCTCTCGCCGGAGCTGCGGAAGCGGGTGCTCGACACCGCGCGCAGGCTCGGCTACCCGGGCCCCGACCCGGTCGCGCGCTCGCTCCGCACCCGGAAGGCCGGGGCGGTCGGGCTGCTGCTCACCGAGAACCTCTCCTACGCGTTCCGCGACCCCGCCGCGATCCAGTTCCTCGAAGGGCTCGCGCTGGCCTGCGAGGACGCCGGGCACGGACTGCTGCTCATCCCGGCCAGCCCGGAGCGCGAGGACGTCGCCTCGGTGCACCGCGCCGGCGTCGACGGGTTCGTCGTGTACTCGGTGCCCGACGACGACCCGCACCTGGCCGCCGTGCTCGAACGCCCGGTGCCGGTGGTGATCTGCGACCAGCCGCGCATCGACCAGCTGGACTGGGTCGGCCCGGACGACGAGGGCGCGGTGCGGGTCCTCGCCGAGCACCTGATCGGCCTCGGGCACCGCCGCATCGGGGTGTCCTGCATGCGCCTGGCGCGCGGCCGCAACGACGGCGTCGCCTCCGTGCACCGGCAGGCGAACGCCAGCTTCCACGTCCAGCGCTCCCGGCTGACCGCGCTCGCCGCCGCGTTCAGCGAAGCCGGGGTCGACTGGGCGCAGGTGCCGGTGGTGGAGCGCTTCGACCACAGCACGGAATCCGGCGCCTCCGCCGCGGCCCAGCTGCTGGAGATCGACCCGGAGATCACCGCGATCATCTGCACCTCCGACATACTGGCCCTCGGCGCGCTGGAGGAGGCGCGGCGCCGCGGCGTGCGGGTGCCCGACGACCTCACCATCACCGGTTTCGACGGCATCGACGACGCCGAGCGGGTCGGCCTGACCACGGTCCGCCAGCCGGTGCTGGAGAAGGGCCGCGCCGCGGGCCGCCTGCTGCTGGACACCAGCGAACCCGGCAGGCCGCGGGACGTGCTGCTGGAGACCCAGCTGATGACCGGCACCACCGCCGCCCCGCCCCGCTCCGCGGAGGAGCGCTGGTTCGGCCCGTGATCGCCGAGGGCCCGCCGACCGATGGGCCCGGGGTGCGTCAGTAGTTGCGCCACTCGTCCTGCACGTAGTGCAGGATCGTCGGGTGCAGCAGCGTCGACGGGGTCAACCCGGTGATGCGCGCGCGGTCCGGCGGGAACGCGGCGGCCGCGGCCAGCGTCCGCTCGTCCAGCGAGCGCAGCGGCGGGACGTCCGCGGGCAGCCGCAGCTCGGGCGCCGGACCGGCGGTGGCCAGGTGGAAGCCCCACTCGCCGAAGCTCGGCACCGAGACCTGGTACGGCGTGGTGCCCAGCCCGGCCTCCCGCATCGTCGCCTCGATCGCCCAGAACGCCTTCGGCGCGAAGTACGGTGAGCCCGCCTGCACGGCCACCCGCGCGTGCTCGGCCATCGAACTCCGCACCAGCCCGTAGAACTCCGCGGAGTACAGCTTCGCCGTCGCCGTCGAATCCGGGTCCGGCATGTCCACGACCACCGCGTCGAACCGCTGCCGGTCGTCCCGCAGCCAGGCGAAGGCGTCCGCGGAGACCAGGTGCACCCGCGGGTCCTCGAACGCACCGCCGTTCAGCTCGGACACCCGCGGGTCGGTGCGGGCCAGCCGCGGGACCGCCGGATCCAGCTCCACCAGGGTCACGTCCCGCACGTCCGGGTAGCGCAGCACCTCGCGCAGCGCCAGCCCGTCGCCGCCGCCGAGGACCAGCACGTGCGAACGGGGCCCGGCCAGCACCGGGTGCACCAGCGCCTCGTGGTACCGGTACTCGTCGACCGAGCTGAACTGGAGGTCCCCGTTCAAGTACAGCCGGGTGTCCGGGTCGCCGTCCAGCGGGAACGACTCGGTCAGCACGATCTCCTGGTACGGGGTGCGCATCGACTGCACCACCGGGTCCCGGTACAGCGCCTGCCGCGCCGTCACCTCGAACTCGTCGGACAGCAGCCACGCCGTCCCGAGCACGCCCGCCACCAGCACCGAACCCGACACGAGCAGCAGCACCGCCCGCTTCGACAGCTCGCGGCGGAACACCGCCAGCACCAGGCCCAGCCCGGCCGCCGCGTTGAGCATCCCCACCAGCAGCGCGCCCTGCAGCTGCCCGAACACCGGCAGCAGCACGAACGGGAACGCCAGGCCGCCGAGCAGCCCGCCCACGTAGTCGGCGGCGAACAGGTCGGCCACCGCCGAACCCGCATCCTGCTTCCGGATCCGCTGCAGCAGCACCATCAGCAGCGGGATCTCCGCACCGATCAGCAGCCCCAGCACCAGGGCCGTCACCACCAGCGCCGGCGTGTACAGGCTCAGCCAGGCGAACGCGGCGTACAGCAGCAGCACGCTGAGCCCGCCGATCAGCGCGAGCAGCACCTCCACCGCGGCGAACGCCGCCGCGGCCCAGCGCTGCAGCGGTTTCGCCGCGAGCGCGCCCACGCCCATCGCGAACACCATCAGCGACAGCACGATCGACGCCTGCCCGACGGTGTCGCCGATCAGGTAGCTGCCGAGCGCGACGAGCGCCAGCTCGTACACCAGGCCGCACGCGGCGCACAGGAACACCGCCACCAGCACCGCGGTGCGGGCGGCGCGGCCGCGCGGCGCGGGTTCCGCCTGCGCGCGGGTGGGGGAGTCCAGGTCGGTCTCGGTGGTCATCGGGATCGGCTCGCTCGCCCGGGCGTCACCAGATGGCGGCGGCCATCAGCACCGCGATCACCACGTGCGCGGCCGCCGACACCCACGTGCCGGGGTGCATGGTGTCCGCGGCCAGCTCGTCGCCCAGCCTGCCGGGGGTGAGGGCGTCGATGAGCAGGAAGGACAGGCTCATCAGCACCAGCCCGAGCAGCCCGTACACGACGGTGCCCACCAGCCCGAGCAGCAGGTCGTCGGCGCTGGCCGCGATGGCGGTGGTGAGGATGATGCCGACGCCGACCAGCCCGGACACCAGCAGCAGCGCCGCGTTCGGGTTGCGCCGCACCCAGATCAGGTCGCGCAGCCTGCCGGGCGTGGCGAGGTCCACCAGCAGGTAGCCCAGCGCCATCATCAGCGTGCCGATCACGCCGTAGGCGACCGCCGCGAGCAGGCCGGAGAGCAGTTCCTGGAGCAAGGTCGTTCCATCCTTCTCGTTCGTCGGGAGCCGTTCGTCGGAGGTCGCGCACGCCGCGCCGGAGGCCGCCCGCGGCCCGGGGAGCGCCTACTTGCCGGAGCCCGGCCCGGCCCCCCCCCCCCGCCCCCCCCGCACCTCGCCTCCCCACCCCCCACGACCGGGGGTTCGGATGCGGGCACTGCTGGCCACCATGGGAACGCGCGGCGA
>NZ_JAIUKB010000115.1:0-26482 GCF_020176785.1 Saccharopolyspora sp. 6V
CTCCACCACCGAGGTGGCGAACCGGACCGCCGTCGGCTCCGCCACGCCCGGTACCGGCTCGCCCCCCGACATAACCTCCCCGTCCGCGCCGTAGCCCCGCGACGCCCCGCCGCGCCGCCCCCAGCCCCACACCCCGCCGAGGTGCGAGTGGTAGTGCCGGTAGGCGCGGTCGGCGTCCATCAGGTGGATCACCGATCCGGTGCCGCGCGGCTGGATGACCACCGCGTCGTCGGAGTAGCGCAGGTAGACCCCGCTGGCGTCGGTGTGCTGCGACTGCGGCCTGCGCCGGGAGGTGATCTCCCGCGCCACCACCGGCACCGGTTTCGGGCTGGTGTAGGCCTCGTCGTCGCGCGAGCCGCCGATGTCCAGCGCGGGGGCGCGCTGGTAGTGCGCGGGCACGTAGCCGCGCGGCCCGGAACCGCCGCTGAACACCGCGAGGACCGCGACGATCAGCGCCACGACGACGCCGACGCACGCCAGCGCGATCCAGATCCCTCGTCCCACGGCCGAGCGCCTCAGTCCGCGGTCGGGTAGATGCGCACGTCGTACCGGCCGAGCCGTTCGCCGGTGCTGGCCTCCCAGCCGGAGTCGCCGTAGGACTCGAAGCCCAGCAGCGCGCCGTCCTCGGCCGCGTAGTCCTGGTAGCGGACGGTGCCCTGCGCGTCGAGGCCGGTGGTGGCCTCGCTGCGGAACGTCGCCGAGCCGGATTCCTCGCGCGCGTACCGGCGGCCGCCGAACTCGACGTGCTTCCCGCCGGGTTCACCGGCCTCGTCGACCGGCGTCCACAGCGTCAGCTCCAGGTCGGGGTCCTCTTCGACGCCGAGCCACACCTGGGTGCCCTTCGTGTCGTCGAGCAGGTGCTCGGCCCAGCCCCAGCCGCCTTCGGTGAGCCGCAGCGAGCCGCGCACCGTGTAGCTCAGCCCGCGGACCTCCACGATGTCGCCGGCCTTGAGCCGCCGCGGATCGCCGCGCAGCGAGTCCTCGTCGCCGGTGTGGAACGGGTCGGTCGGTCCGGTCGCCGCCTGCGGCGCGGGCCGGGTGCGGCGGTACAGCAGCACCATGCTCGACACCGCGACGGCGACGCCGATGAGCACGATCGCGATCGTCAGTCCGGTCACGTGGGTCCCCCAGATGTCCGCGCGTCACCGCGCGAGTGCGGCCTCTTGCGGCGGAGCGTAACGGCCGAGTTCGACCCGAACGGCGGTTTCGCCGAGAATCGTGATCGAACTCCACAGCGCGCGGCCCCGCGGAACGCGGAACGGGCCGCCCACCCGGTGGGGTGAACGGCCCGTTCGGCGCGGTCGTGCGGCCGGCGCGGTGTCAGCGGGACAGCAGCTGCGCGCAGCGGATCAGACCCAGGTGGGAGTACGCCTGCGGGTGGTTGCCCAGCGAGCGCTCCGCGATCGGGTCGTACTCCTCGGCGAGCAGCCCGGTCGGCCCGGCGGTGTCCACGATCTGCTGGAACAGCTCCTCGGCCTCGGTGCGGCGGCCGATCAGCAGGTACGCCTCGATCAGCCAGGCCGCGCACAGGTGGAAGCCGCCCTCGTCGCCCGGCAGCCCGTCGTCCCGGCGGTAGCGGTACACAGTGGAACCGCTGCGCAGCTCGGACTCGATCGCGTTCACCGTCGCGCGGAACCGCTCGTCCGACGGGTCGATCAGCCCGGACAGGCCCACGTGCAGCGAGGCCGCGTCCAGGTCGGAGCCCTCGTAAGCGGTGGTGAACGCCTGCACGTCCGGCTGCCAGCCGTTCTTGATGACGTCCTGCGAGATCTGGTCGCGCAGCGGGCCCCAGGTGGGTTCCACCTCGCGGCCGTACCGCTCGGCGATCTTCAGCGCGCGGTCCAGCGTCACCCAGCACATGACCTTCGAGTACACGTGGTGGCGCGGCTGGTCGCGCTCCTCCCAGATGCCGTGGTCCGGTTCGAACCAGCGGTGCGAGACGGCCTCGGCCATCGCCTTCACCAGCTGCCAGTCGCGGTCCCGGACCTCACCGGTCACCTCGGCGAGGTGCCAGACGAGCTCCACGACCGGGCCGAACACGTCCAGCTGGACCTGCTGGTCGGCGAGGTTGCCGACGCGCACCGGCCGCGAACCGGCGTAGCCGGGCAGGCTGTCGATCACGGCTTCCGGCCCGAGGCTGGTGCCCTGCAGGCTGTAGAGCGGGTGCAGCCGCTCCGGCCCGGGCAGCGTCTCCAGCACGCGGTGCAGCCAGTCGAGGAAGCCCTCCGCCTCGGCGGTGGAGCCCAGCGTGACCAGGGCCTGCGCGGTCATCGAGCCGTCCCGCAGCCAGCAGTAGCGGTAGTCCCAGTTGCGGACGCCGCCGATCTCCTCCGGCAGCGAGGTCGTCGCCGCCGCCATGATCCCGCCGGTGTCGGTGTTGCACAGGCCGCGCAGCGTCAGCGCGGACCGGCCCACCAGGTCGGTCTCCACGGCGGGCAGCGTCAGCGTCTCCAGCCACTCCGACCAGTACACGTCGGCGGCGGCGCGGCGCTGCCGCTCGGTGCGCTCGGACGGCGCCAGGTCCTCGGTGCCGCAGCGCAGCTCCAGCACGATCGGGGTCTCTTCGGAGGCGGCCACCACGGCCCGCGCCGACTCGTGCATCCCGTCGGAGGTGATCTCCCACTGGACGCCGGGGGAGTGCAGCACCATCGGCTCCGAGGTGCCCATCACCCGCAGCCCGCCGGCTTCGGGGACGAGCCGCACCGGGACCTGGCCGAACTCGGGGCGGGGCGCGAACTCGATGCTCGCCGTCGTCTCGCCGGTGATCACCCGGATGAGGTCGGTGCGGTGCGCGTCGACCCCGTGCTCCAGGTAATCGGTGACCAGCAGCCGCGACCAGCGGGTCTCGACCGTCATGGTGCCCGGCACGTAGCGCTGGCCCAGCGGCAGCGGGCTGCGCGGCGCGCCGTTGCCGCCGTGCGGGCGGACGGAGAAGTGGCCGGCGCCGGGGCCGCCGAGCAGGTCGGCGAACACGGCCGCCGAGTCGGGGCCCGGGTGGCACATCCAGGTCAGTCGCGCGTCCGGGGTGAGCAGGGCGACGGTGCGCTCGTTGGACAGCATGGTCAGCCGCTCGATCGGCGGGGCCTGCTCGCCGTAGAGCCAGGTGCGCCGCTCCTCCATCAGGAACGCGAGCGCGGTCGCGACCTGGGTGGTGTCGGCGACGCGGAACTCGGCGAGCGTGTCGCCCTCGCCGACCTTGAGCCCGAGGTCGGGTCCGTGCAGCCGGGCGAACGCCTTCTCGTCGGTGACGTCGTCGCCGAGGAAGATCGCGGCGGTGGCGGCGACCTGGTGGCGCAGCGCGTCGAGGGCGTTGCCCTTGTCGGTCTGCACCACGGCCAGCTCGATCACGGCCTTGCCCTCGGTGACCTGGACGCCGTCCCAGGTGGCCGGGCCGGAGCGGACCTGGTCGAGCACGCGCTCGGCGACGTCGTCCTCGGCGCGGCGCACGTGCACCGCGACGCTGGCCGGCTTCGCCTCCAGGGTGACGCCCTGCTGGCCGGCGACGATCTCCTGCAGGCCGCGCTGCAGCCGGGTGCGCAGTTCGGTGGCCTGCGGTTCGAGCTCGTGCACGAAGCCCACGTCGAACTCGGAGCCGTGGCTGCCGACGAGGTGGACCTCGGAGGGGAGGCGGGACAGGGTGGCCAGGTCGCGCAGCGCCCGGCCGGAGATCACCGCGGTGGTCGTGGCCGGCAGGGACGCCAGCGAACGCAGGGCGTGCACCGATTCGGGGAGCGGCTTGGCCGCGTTCGGGTCGGCCACGATCGGGGCGAGAGTGCCGTCGTAGTCGCAGGCGACCAGCAGTCGAGGGGTGCGCGCGAGCTGGACGATCGTGCGGCGCAGCTCGGCGGGGAGAGCTTCGGCGGTCAACGCCATACTCCTCTGGGCGGTCGGATGGGTCTGCATGATCGATTCGGTGCCGGACGTGCCGGTCGGGTCCGCTGCCGGTTCCCGCCGCACGTCCGCCGGTGGTCGATCAGTTACCTCGCGCGGCGGCTCCGGACGTCGAGCGGGTCTTTCAGGGGGTCCCGAGCGCTTCGAGGAACGAACGGGCCCAGCGGTCGACGTCGTGCGTGAGCACCTGCCTACGCAATGCTCGCATCCTACGGCGGCCGTCGGCCTGCTCGATGTCGAGGGCGGACAGCAACGCCTCCTTCACACCGTCCAAGTTGTGCGGGTTGACGAGGAAAGCGCTGGTGAGTTCCGCGGCCGCTCCGGCGAACTCGCTGAGCACGAGCGTGCCGCCCAGGTCGTGCCTGCAGGCGACGTACTCCTTGCACACCAGGTTCATGCCGTCGCGGACCGGCGTGACCACCATGACGTCGGCCGCGCAGTAGAACGCCACCAGGTCCTTCTTGTCCACCGACGTGTGCAAATAGTGCACTGCCGGGTGACCCACGCGGCCGAACTCGCCGTTGATCCGGCCGACTTCGCGCTCGATGCCCTCGCGCATCTGCTTGTAGTGCTCGACGCGCTCCCGGCTGGGCGTGGCGATCTGGATCATCGCCACGTCCTCGGCGCGGATCTGGCCGTCGGCGAGCAGCTCGTGCATCGCGTGCAGCCGCACGTCGATGCCCTTGGTGTAGTCCAGCCGGTCGACGCCGAGCATGATGCGGCGCGGATTGCCCAGCTCGGCGCGGATCTCCTTGGCGCGCTGCTGGATCTCCTTGCTGCGCGCCATCTGGTCCAGCTCCGAGGAGGCGATCGAGATGGGGAACGCACCGACCCGCACCGCGCGGTCCCCGACCTGCACCACGCCCGGCCGGGACCGCACGCCGACCTGGCCGCGGCTCGGCTCGAACCCGGCGAGCCGCCGCGCCAGCCACAGGAAGTTCTGCGCGCCGCCCGGGCGGTGGAAGCCGACGAGGTCCGCGCCGAGCAGCCCGCGCACGATCTCGGTGCGCCACGGCAGCTGCATGAACAGCTCCACCGGCGGGAACGGGATGTGCAGGAAGAAGCCGATGCGCAGGTCCGGCCGCAGCTCCCGCAGCATCGCGGGCACCAGCTGCAGCTGGTAGTCCTGCACCCACACGGTCGCGCCCTCCGCGCTGACCTCGGCCGCGGCCTCGGCGAACCGGCGGTTCACCCGCCGGAACGCGTCCCACCAGGAGCGGTCGAACACCGGCGGGACCACCACGTCGTGGTACAGCGGCCACAGCGTCGCGTTCGAGAAGCCCTCGTAGTAGTCCTGGAACTCGTCGGAGGACAGCCGCACCGGGTGCAGGTGCATGTCCTCGTCGGTGAACGGTTCGACGTCGACGTCGGCGACCCCCGGCCAGCCGACCCAGGCGCCGCGGCGGGCGCGCAGGAACGGCTCCAGCGCGGTCACCAGGCCGCCGGGGCTGTGCTTCCAGCGCTCGGTGCCGTCCGGGAGCTTCTCCAGATCGACGGGAAGCCTGTTGGCGACGACGACGAAATCCGCACGGGCGGGCGTGCTGGCCCTACTCACCGGTGTTGCCTCCTCGGGAGACCGCTGCTGTCTCGGACGGGATGGGCTGCGCCGGCGGCATCGTGCTCTCCAGCGGCTGGGCCGCTGTCGCGGACCGTCCCGGATCACTCACTACCCGCAGGCGAGGCTAGCCAATCAGTCCACCGCCCGCGTCGTTCGTGTGGGCCAACGCCCCCGAGGTCTTGCTCACTCCGGCGGCGCCGGGTGGGCCGCAGCGGCCCGGACAGGCGCGGGCCCGAGAGCCTGCGCTCCAGCCTGCCGAGCCGGGTGCGCACCGGCTGCGCCAGGTACTCGCCCAGCACCACCCCGGCGCCCAGCGCCAGCCCGGTCGCGGCCGCCAGCATCAGCGTCGACATGCCCGCCGGGTCCCGGACCACCGCGATCTCGTACAGGCCGCGGTAGGTCGCCAGCCCGGGCAGCAACGGCGCCACGCCGGACACCGCGATCACCAGCGCCGGGATCCGCAGCCGCCGGGTCACCACGCCGCCCGCGACGCCGACGACGGTCGTGGCGACGGCGCCCGCGAGCACCGCGTTCAACCCCACCACGTTCGTCAGCGTGCCCGACACGCCCGCGGCGACCGCCCCGCCGAGCCCGGCGATGACCAGCGGCCGGGGCGGGGCGTAGCTGGCCAGCGCGAAGCAGGCCGAGGTGGAGGCACCCGCGAGCGCCTGCACCGGGAGGTCCAGCGCCGTCGTCGACTCGATCCGCGCGGTGCCCACCTTCTGCAGCAGTTCCGCGGTGTCCCCGCCGAGCTGGTCGAAGACCTGCACCCCGACGTAGAGCGAGAGCACCACACCGGCGATCAGCCCGGCCGACATCAGCGCGAGCTCCGCGATCCGGCCTGCGGCGGTCACGTTGTACCCGGTGATCGCGTCCTGCATCGAGCCGACCACCGTCATCCCGGACAGCAGCACGATGATGCTCGCCGCGACCGCCAGCGCGGGCGTCGGGAGGATCCGCAGCATCGAACAGGCCAGCGCGATGCTCGTCGCGATCACCCCGCCGACCGCCTGCTGGAAGAAGAACGGCAGCGCCCGCTTGTTCAGGAACCGCCCGATCCGGTCCACCAGCGCCGTCGCCACCGCCGCCACCACGGCCAGCAGCGGGTCGCCGCCGCCGAGCAGCACCGACAGCGAGGCCGCCATGCCCGCCCACGCGAGGGTCGCCACCCAGCGCGGGAAGGGGTGCGGCGCCGAGGTGATCTTGTCCAGTTCCGAGTAGGCGTCCGACGCGGACAGCTCACCGGCGGTGATCTTGCGGACCAGGTCCTCCACGTCGGCGAGCCGCGTGTAGTCGATGGACCGGTTGCGCACCACGCGCAGCGAGGTGATGGGCACCTCCTCGGTGCCCCGGTAGCAGGAGACGGTGATCGACGTGTAGATCACGTCGACCTCGCAGTGCGGCAGGCCGTAGGCGCTGACCACACCGATGATCGTCGCGGTGACGTCGGAAGCGCCCGCACCGCTGGCCATCTGGACCTCGCCGATGCGCAGCCCCAGGTCCATCACCAGGTGGACCGTTGATTCCTCGGGCAGTGCCGGCCCGTAAACGGCGTTGCGTGTCCCCACCGGCTCGGCCGGGTCGCGCCGCCGCAGCACACCACGGGCGCGCTGCGTGATTCCCACCGCAGACCTACCTTCCTGCTCGTCACCTCTGGGTGACCGCGTTGATCGTCCCCTCGGCCATCGGCCCGCACGCCGCGGCCGTTGCACCTCCGGTTCGTGTCCTCCATCACGAGCCTGACACCCGACCCGCGCGCCCGCGGGCGAGGGGCCGCCGGTCCGGCCGCTTCTCCGCCGACGACCACGGCCGATTACGATGTGCGCGCACGGCGCGGCCGCCCCCGCCGCTGTAGCTCAGTTGGTAGAGCACCCGCCTTGTAAGCGGACGGTCAGGGGTTCGAGTCCCCTCAGCGGCTCCGTGCGGCGCGGTCGAGGAGCGGCGTCCGGCGCGGGGGCATCGCGGGTGCGCCGTCCCCGGCGACTCCGGACGGGGCGCCCGCGGCATCGGGTTCGGCGGGGCCGACCGGTGCGACCGGGCACGACCCGATGGATTCGCCCTTTGATGATCGGTGATCGCGGCCCGGATCTGTACTACCCGACCGGGCGACGGATCGGTGCCGCTAGGGGAGCGGGATGACCAGCACCTGGTCCGGGTTCCGCCACGCGCCGCGGACCGCGGCGCCGGGTCGCGGCCGGAAGCCTCGGCAGCGGATCAGAGCGCGGGATCACCCGCATTCGACAGGCGCAGCGGTGGCTGCGCCGGGCCGCGGCGTGGCTGCGCGAGCGCGCCCCGGAGGGCCCCGGGGCGGGTGGGTGAGCGGGCGGCTCAGGCCTCGGGGCGGAGGGCGATGATGCCGAAGACGCCGCCGGCCGGGTCGTGGACGACGGCGAACCGGCCGGGTTCGATGTCGAGCGGACCGGTGAGGACGGTGCCGCCGAGCGCGGTCACCTGCTGCACGGCGACGTCGGCGTCGGGGACCGCGAAGTACGCGAGCCAGTGCGGCGGCACCTCGGCGGGCCAGTCGTCGCCGATCCGGACCATGCCGCCGATCTCACGGCCGCCGAGCCGCAGCAGCCGGTAGTCGGTACCCGCGACCTGCTGCGGGACGACCTCCCAGCCGAACAGCTCCCGGTAGAACTCGGCGGCGCGCTCCGGGTCGCGGGTGGCGAGCTCGTGCCAGCAGGGTGCACCGGGCTCGTTCACCCGCGCGGAGCCGATCCGGCGGCGGGGCTGCCACAGCGCGACGGCGGCGCCGGTGGGATCGGAGCCGACGGCGAACCGGCCCGCGTCGAACACGTCCACCGGCGCGACGTGCACCTGGCCGCCCGCCCGCTGGAAGGCCGCTGCGGTGGCGTCCACGTCGTCGGTGGACAGGTGGGTGGTCCAGAACGTCGGGCCGCGGGCCGGTTCGTACTGCGGGCCGATGCCGGCGACGGCCCCGCCCGCGCGCAGGGCGATCCGGTAGCCGCCGCTCTCGGGCCCGGTGTCCTGCACCGTCCAGCCGAGCAGTTCGGCGTAGAACTCCGCGGTGGTGCCGGGGTCGGCGGTGTGGAGGTCGACCCAGCAGGGCGTGCCCGGCGCGTACGACGTGATCTCCATCAGCGGCCCCCGTTCCGCGGACTGCGGTCGCACGACCCTTGACGTCCTGGTGCGACCGAGGCCCATAGTGGGCACTCGAATGTTGGGCGGGTCGTTCGAACGGCGCATCTCGATCAGGTCCCAACCGGCGAATGTGGTGGCGAATAGTGACCAATTGGTTGACCCATTACACGTACGGGTGAGGTCATGGGGGGACTTGTCCGTCCCCACAGCGTTGCCGCTGCTACCCAGAGGAGATCAGTGTGTCCCTGGCACGAGTGCTGACCGGCGTCGCCGGCGTGACCCCGGGCGCCGCCACCTTCGCCGTCCCCGCCCAGGCCGCCCCCGCGGCGGCCCCCAACGACATGCAGCCGATGATCATCGACGGCGAAGAGGCCACCGACGCTCCCTGGGCGGTTCGGCAGTTCAACGACGGTCAGGAGGCGTGTTCCGCCACCGCCATCGCGCCGGAGTGGGTGCTCACCGCCCAGCACTGCGTGGAAGGCGCCGGCGACGCCGTCAGCTTCCACGTGGGCAGCCTCAACCAGCACGAGGGCGAGGAGTTCAAGGCCAAGGCCGGCGGCGTGCACATCCACGACAGCGTCGACCTCGCGCTGGTCAACGTGGACCGCCCGATGGACGTCGAGTTCGCCCCGCTGGGCACCACCGGCGACGTGAACAACGGCGACACCGTCCAGGTCTACGGCTGGGGTGCCACCTGCACCGACCAGCCCGAGGCCCAGTGCCAGGCGGACAACCTGAAGGTGGCCGACGTCAAGGTCACCGACATCGCCTGCACCGACTACCGCGGCGGCACCGCGGTCTGCGCGGACCGCATCAACGGCATCACCGCCGGTGGCGACTCGGGCGGCCCGATGTTCTCCAACGGCAAGCAGGTCGGCGTGGCCTCCACCAGCGACCGCGCGACCTCGACCGCGTACAACAACATCACCGAGTACCGGGACTGGATCAAGGAGGTCGCCGGCGTCTGATCGCCGCGACACCAGCAAGACCCGGCAGCATCGCGGGCGGGGTCGCCACGGCGGCCCCGGACGCGTGCGTTTCCGGTGGCGCGCGGTGCGGGCGGTCTCACCCGCGGTCCCGGCCGCCCGGGATGAAGATCGCAATTCCGGTGAACTCCGCGAAAATTCTCCGCGGGCAATCGCACTGAGCCCGGACGTGCCGTCCCGGCGGACGTTTACGCAGGTCACGTCCGCTGTCCGCATTTTCGATCAGTATGCGTGATAGATCGTTATCACTGCGCTGACGCGAGGCGCAACAATCCTGTCGTGCTCATCACGTGGAAAATCGAGTATCGCCTGGTAGTGCGGTCAGGAAACGGCTGAGTACCTGACGCGTTACGGATGTTCTGTTAAGTTGGCAAAGCATGACCGGCGACAAACCCAGCCATAACGGCGACGGACCGAATGGCGGACGGAATGCGGGGAGCGGTTCTTCCGCTCCGGTCGAGATCGGCATTCCGGTCGTCGCGGACGGTCCCGCACTCCACCGGATCACGCGTGATTCGCGAGTGCTCGATGTGAACTCGTCCTACGCGTACCTGTTGTGGTGCCGGGACTTCGCGCACACCACCGCGGTGGCGCGCGACGGCGGCGAAGTGGTCGGCTTCGTCACCGGCTACCGGCGTCCGGACGCACCGGACGTGCTGATGGTGTGGCAGGTGGCGGTGGACGCGTCGCAGCGCGGTCGCGGAGTGGCGGGGCAGCTGCTCGGCCACCTGGTCGACCGGCTGGTGCCGGAAGGCGTGCGCTACCTGGAAACGACGATCACCGCGGACAACACCGCCTCGATCAAGCTCTTCTCCGCGCTGGCCAGGGACCGCGGTACCGAGCTGGCCCGCAGCGAGCTGTTCGGCGCCGACCTGTTCCCGGACGCGCACCTGGGCGAGGACCTCTACCGGATCGGCCCGTTCGCGGCCCCCGGTGCCGTGACGGGCGAAGCCGTCGCGGCACCGCGTCCGGCGGACTGACCGCGAGCGCGCCGCGCCGACCCGGTGGGAGCCGGGGACGCGGGGCGCGCGGGCGCGGACCGCGCCGCGCCGCAGGGACGAACGAGTTCCGACGGCAGGTCTCCGGGTGGGGACCATGACCGACTTGCAGCCGGTGGCCGCTCCGGCCGCCGCGAACGGAGGATCGTGAACGACATCTTCGCAAGCCTCGAATCCGAGGTCCGCAGTTACAGCCGCACCTGGCCGACGACGTTCGACAAGGCGGGCGGCAGCTGGCTCTACGGCGAGGACGGCACGCCCTACCTGGACTTCTTCGCCGGCGCCGGTGCGCTGAACTACGGGCACAACAACCCCCTGCTCAAGCGCAAGCTGATCGAGTACATCGAGCGGGACGGCGTCACGCACGGCCTGGACCAGGCCACCGCCGCCAAGCGCGAGTTCCTGGAGACCATCGACGAGAAGCTGCTGAAACCGCGCGGGCTGGACTACAAGGTCCAGTTCCCCGGGCCGACGGGCACGAACTCGGTGGAGTCCGCGCTGAAGCTGGTCCGGAAGATCACCGGCCGCGAGTCGATCATCAGCTTCACCAACGCGTTCCACGGCATGACGCTGGGTTCGCTGTCGGTCACCGGCAACTCGATGAAGCGCGGCGGCGCGGGCATCCCGCTGGTGCACTCCACGCCGATGCCCTACGACAACTACTTCGACGGGCAGTACCCGGACTTCCTGTACTTCGAGCGGTTGCTGGAGGACAGCGGTTCCGGCCTCAACGAGCCCGCCGCGGTGATCGTGGAGACGTTGCAGGGCGAGGGCGGCATCAACTCGTCCCGCCCGGAGTGGCTGCGCGGCCTGCGCGAGCTGTGCGACAAGCACGGCATGCTGCTCATCGTCGACGACGTGCAGATGGGCTGCGGGCGCACCGGTCCGTTCTTCAGCTTCGAAGAGGCCGGCATCACCCCGGACATCGTCTGCCTGTCCAAGTCCATCGGCGGCTACGGCCTGCCGCTGGCGCTGACGCTGATCAAGTCCGAGCACGACGTGTGGGAGCCCGGCGAGCACAACGGCACGTTCCGCGGCAACAACCCCGCGTTCGTGACGGCGTCCGAGGCGCTGAAGCTGTACTGGAGCGACGACGAGCTCCAGCGCGGCACCATCGCCAAGGGCGAGCGCGTCGGCCAGGTCATCGGCGAGATCGCCGACAAGTACGAGGGCGGCGTGGCGAAGGGCCGCGGCCTGGCGCGCGGCCTCGGCTTCGAGGACCCGGAGATCGCGGGCAAGATCTCGAAGGCGGCCTTCGACCGGAAGTTGATCCTGGAGACCTCCGGCCCGCAGAGCGAGGTGATCAAGATCATGCCGCCGCTGACCGTGTCGGATGAAGAGCTGGAGCAGGGTCTTCAGATCATCGTCGATTCCGTGCAAGCTGTGCTTGCCTGACAAAGACGTACGCGACGGCCGGCCCGCCCCAATCCCGGGCCGGCCGTCTCGTTCGGCACCACCGGTATCCCCGGCACCCCGAAGGAGGGCATTGTGTTCGTTCGCAGGCTCGACGAGGTCGAGAACACCGACGACGACATCCAGACCGAGAACTGGCGCAGCAAGCGCATCGTGCTGGCGCGGGAGAAGGTCGGTTTCTCGGTGCACGAGACGACCCTCTACGCCGGAACCGTGAACGACTTCTGGTACGCCAACCACATCGAAGCCGTCTTCGTGTACGAGGGCGAGGGCGAGCTGGAGAACAAGTCGACCGGTGAGGTCTTCCAGCTCAAGCCGGGCACGCTGTACATGCTCAACGAGCACGACAAGCACCAGGTCCGCCCGAAGACCGACATCCGCACGGTCTGCGTGTTCAACCCGCCGGTGACCGGTCGCGAGGTCCACGACGAGAACGGCGTGTACCCGCTGATCGTGGAGGACTGATCCGCCGACGGGTTCCCCGCCTCGAACCGCCCACGAGCCGCCTCCGCGGTCGTGGGCGGTTTTTCTTCGCCCGCATTCCGGATGCGTAATGACCGCGGGACTCGGGTAGCCGAGGAGCGTCTGGTTGCCTGCCGCGGTGCGCGACGCGTCCCCGGGAAGCCGGGGAATTGCCACCGAACGAGGAACCGAGAAATGGCGGCCGATTCCTGCGCGGAATCGGCCGCTCCGGCGGTAATTCGCGAAGGAGGCGCAACTGATGACCGTCGCGGACGTGACGACTCAGGACCGTTACCCGACTCGGCGAGGCACCGAGTCCGCGTTCATCGAACGCACCGACCCCGTGGTGTGGCCCGGGGTCCGCAGCGGCCCGGCCTCGGCCGAGGACCTCGCCGCGCACGACGCGAAGGGGTTCCACACGGTGCCCGACCTGCTGTCCCCTGCCGAGGTGCAGGAGTACTGGCAGGAGCTGGACCGGCTCACCAGGGACCCGGAGGTGCGCGCGGACGAGCGCACCGTCGTGGAGAAGGATTCCGGCCAGGTGCGTTCCCTGTTCGAGGTGCACCGCACCAGCGAACTGATCGCGGGATTGGTGCGGGATCCGCGGGTTCTCGACCGCGCGCGGCAGATCCTGGGATCCGACGTGTACGTGCACCAGAGCCGGATCAACTACATGCCCGGGTTCAAGGGAAGCGGTTTCTACTGGCATTCCGATTTCGAAACCTGGCACGCCGAGGACGGCCTTCCGGCGCCGCGCGCGGTGAGCATGTCGGTGGCGCTGACCGACAACTACCCGTTCAACGGCGGGCTGATGGTCATGCCCGGCGCGCAGCGCACCTACGTGTCCTGCGCGGGGCGCACGCCGGGGGACAACTACAAGTCCTCGCTGAAGGAGCAGAAGGTGGGGGTGCCGGGCGAGGACGACATCACCCGGCTCGGCTACGAGCACGGCATCGAGCAGTTCACCGGTCCGGCGGGCTCGGCGCTGTGGTTCGACTCGAACACGATGCACGGGTCCGGGAACAACATCACGCCGTTCCCGCGGTCGAACATCTTCATCGTGTTCAACAGCGTGCACAACGCACCGGTGGCGCCGTTCGCGGCCGAGCGGCCGCGGCCGGGGTTCGTCGCGGCGCGGGACACCGCGCCCGTCACCCGCTGACCGCGGTTCCCCGGACCGGTGCGCCCCGTGCGCACCGGTCCGGCGTGCGAGCCACCCGGGCGACCGGCACGCTCGTAGCAGGCGTCACACTTGAGTCCCCAGAAGGGTTGGAATCTTGATCCCAATGGGCAAAGGTGGAGCCGGTTGACGACGTCACCCGTGAACGGGGCGGTCCAGGAGAGCGGATGAGTACACTGCGTCACCCGATCGCAGCGGTGCCCGTGGAGATGCGGGACAGCGTCACCACGCCCAGCGCCGCGCGGGTCTACGACTGGTTCCTCGGCGGGGCGCACAACTGGGAGATCGACCGCGCCTTCGGGCAGCGGGTCGTGGACATCATCCCGGACATCAAGTCCTACACCCGCGAGAACCGCCGCTTCCTGAACCGGGTGGTGCGCCACGCGCTCGACGCCGGGTTCCGGCAGTTCCTCGACATCGGTTCCGGGCTGCCCACCGTGGGCAACGTGCACGAGGTCGCCGAGCTCCACTGGAGCTCGGCCCCCGGCGCCGACGAGGACCGGGCCCGGGTCGTCTACGTGGACAACGACCCGGTCGTGCAGTCCCTGGGCGGGCTCATCCTCGACCGGGAGGGCGACCCGCGGCGGCACCACGCGCTGCGCGCCGACCCGATCGCCGACCCGGACGGGCTGTGGCCGCTGCTGGCCCGCACCGGGGTGTTCGACCTCGACGAGCCGACCTGCCTGCTGATGGTCTCGATGCTGCACTTCTCGAAGGACTCCGAACACCCGCACGAGTCGGTCGCCGCGCTGCGGGAACGGCTGCCCGCCGGCTCGCTGCTGGCCGTGTCGCACTGGACGACCTCGGACGCGACCGAGCAGGAGCAGGTGGCGAACGAGCGGCTGGTGGAGGCCTACGAGCACTCCACCCATCCCGGTCAGCTGCGCTCCAGCGCGGAGATCCAGGACTTCTTCGGCGACTTCGAGATGCTGGAGCCGGGACTGGTGTACGCGCCGAGCTGGCGCCCGGACGGCCACGAGGAGTTCACCGGCGACCCGGAGCGGTCCCGGATGCTCGCCGGCGTCGCCCGCAAGCGCTGATCAGGGCGCGGCCAGCTGGGGGTCCAGGCCCAGGTAGCGGCGCTCGTTGAACTTCTCGCCCGCGCAGGACGCGCCGAGGTCGTGGCCGATCCGCTCCACCACGTCCGCCAGCTCCAGCCGGGACAGCCACGGCCGCGGCAGCGCCGCCGTGCCGTGCCGGGCCCCGAGCAGCGCTCCGGTGATCGCCGCGGTGCTGTCGCTGTGCCCGGAGTGGTTCGCCGCGAGGCGCAGCGCCGCCGGGAACTGCTCCGGCCGGGGCAGCGCCAGCGCGCAGTACACGCCGATGGCCAGCGCCTCCGGCCCGATCCAGCCCTGGCCGAGCCGTTCCACGTGCGCGACGGAGGCGCCCGTCCGGGCCAGGGTCGCGGCCTCCGCGAGCAGCCCGGCGGTCTCGCCGTCGTCGCGCAGCACGCGGCCGGTGGCCTGGTCCACCGCTTCGGGCAGCCGCCTGCCCTGCACGGCGACCAGGTGCACGATCAGAGCCAGCGTGCCCGCGGACGCCCAGCCGCCCGCGCCGCCGTGGGTGAGCGCGGCGAGCCGGCAGCCGAGGCCGTAGGCGATGGTGGCGCTGGGGGCGAAGCCGATCGGGGAGCTGCGGTCCACGCCGCCGCAGCCCTTGGAACTGTTGCGCGGCCGGTCGGGGCTGCCGAGCTCCGGTTCGCCGAGGGCGCGCAGGCTGGTGAGTCCGGGGGCGCGGCTGGCGTACAGCTCGCCCTCGGCGAGCAGGCCGGTCGCACCGGGTGGCGGCTTCGACTCCTGCTGGGTGACCAGCCACCGCCGGTAGGCGGCGGTGACGGTCTCCACCGGACGCCACTGGCCGCCGTTGTTGCCCTGGGTCCACGCGCTGAGGTAGCCCTCGCCGGTGAACAGCGTCATCTGGGTGGCGTCGCCGAGCAGCGCCTGCGCGGGCGGCTCGGTGATGCCCTGCTCGCCGTGCTCGGCTCGTATCCCGTCGAGCTGCTGGAACTCGACGGGCGCGCCGAGCGCGTCGCCGAGCGCCCCGCCGAGCAGGCAGCCCACGGCGCGATCGACCACTGTGGACGGGGTGGGCACGCGGCGGGCTCCTTCTCGGGCGGCGCTTCGAACGATGATCGATCAGGGGCCGACTCTACTGGGCGGTACCGCGGGCCCGGCGCCGATCCGCCCACCGCGAGCATCTTCGCCGCGTGCGGTGCGGCACCCCGCGCCGCGCCCGAGTTGGATGAATGATCAACTTTTGCGCACCGGCGGGTGATCCGCGCGGTCGTCGGGCGGGCGCCCGGGAACGTCACCGTGTTGGGCCGATCGGGTGACGCCCGGCCAGGTGCGGCCGGGCGCCGGCCCGGAGATCGCTACCGTGTGTCCGCTTCGCCGAGAGTGGACTCCGCGAGCCCGGGTGACCGAAACTGGCGAGGATCGAACACGCAGCGAACGGCAGGTGTCGAGGGGCATGCAGGGGCAGGACGCCGTGCCCGGCGGAACGGGCTCCGACCAGGTCGTCGGCTCCGGCCCGCCCGGGTTCACCTTCCGGGTGCTCGGCCCGCTGGAGGTGCGGCTGGACGGCGAGCCGCTGCGGCTCGGCTCCGCCTCCGTGCGCGGCGCCTTCGCCTGCCTGCTGATGGAACCGAACCAGCTGGTCTCCATCGACCGGTTGATCGACACCCTCTGGGGCGACGAACCGCCCGCCACCGCCCGGACCATCGTGCACGGCTACATCTCGCGGATCCGCCGGCTGCTGCACGGCCACGGCGACCCGGACGCCCCCGGGCGGCCCGAGGTGCTCACCCGCTCGCCCGGCTACCTGCTGCGCATCGACCCCGAACGCGTCGACGCCCACCGCGCCCGCAAGCTGATCAACGACGCGCACGGCAAGGACGCGGCGGCCCGCGCCGAGCTGCTCACCGAAGCGCTGCAGCTGTGGCGCGGACCGGTGCTCTCCGGCATCGCCGCCGAACGGCTGCACCAGAGCGTCGGGACCAACCTCGACGAGCTGCGGTTGCTCGCCCTCGAAGAACGCATCGCCTCCGAGCTCGAACTCGGCAGGCACCACCGCCTCGTCATCGAGCTGTCCGCGCTCGTCGACCAGCACCCGCTGCGGGAACGCCTCACCTACCTGCTGATGCTCGCCGGCTACCGCTCCGGCAACCGCGCCGAGGCCCAGGCCCGCTACCACGCGCTGCGCGAACGGCTCTCGCACGAACTCGGCATCGACCCCGGCCCCGAAGTGCGCACCCTCTACGAGCGGCTGCTGCGCGACGACGAAGCCCTGCTCAGCGGCACCCAGCGGCAGGCCGACCGGGAGGTCGCCCCCGTCGGCCCGGTGCCCGCCGAGCTGCCGCCCGCCGTCGCCGGATTCGTCGGCCGCGAACGCGAGATGGCCGTGCTGGACCGCATGATCGAACGCGACCGCGGGGACACCACGATGCTCGCCGTGCTCACCGGCACCGCGGGCGTCGGCAAGAGCGCCGTCGCCATCACCTGGGCCCACCGCGTCGCCACCGCCTTCCCGGACGGGCAGCTCTACGCCTCGCTGCGCGGCTTCGACTCCGAGCGGGCGCCGCTGTCCCCGGGTGAGGCGCTGACCAGCATGCTCAAGACGCTCGGCGTCGCCGCCGACGCGATCCCCGTCGACCTCGACGACCGGGCCGCGCTGTACCGGTCGCTGCTCGCCGACCGGCGGGTGCTGGTGCTGCTGGACAACGCCCGCGACTCCGAGCAGGTGCGGCCGCTGGTGCCCTCCAGCTCCCGCTCCCTGGTGCTGGTCACCAGCAGGCGCAGGCTCGACGGGCTCGTCGTGCGCAGCGGCGCGCGGGTGCTGCCGCTGGAGACGCTGCCCACCGAATCCGCCGTCGCCCTGCTCGACCGGGCGGGCGGTATCGACGGCTCCGCTGCCGAACCCGAAGCCACCCGCGCGCTCGCCGAGCTGTGCGGCGGGCTGCCGCTGGCGCTGCGCATCGCCGCGGCGCGGCTCGCCGCCAACCCCGCCCGCGGTGTCGCGAGCCTGGTCCGGGAGCTCACCGACGAGGGCAACCGGCTGCACGCGCTGGACATCGACGACGCCGACACCAGCGTGCGCCGCGCCTTCGACATCTCCTACCGGAACCTGCATCCGGTGCACGCGTCCACCTTCCGGCGGCTCGGTCTGGTGCCGGGGCACACGTTCACCGCGCACGCGGTGGCCGCCGTCTGCGAGACCGATCCGCCCGCCGCCTACCGGCGGCTGCGGGCGTTGGCGCTGGCGCACCTGGTCACCGAGCCGGAACCGGACCGGTTCGGCATGCACGACCTGCTGCGGCTCTACGCGCGGGAACTGCTCACCGCCCCGGACGGACCCGACGCGCGGCCGGAGCACGCCGGCCTCGCGGAACGCGACGAGAAGGCCTTCACCCGGCTGCTGCACTACTACCTGGTGGTCGCCGACCACGCCCGGCGCTTCCTGCGGCCCGCGCGGGACGACCTCGACCTCTCCGGCGACTCGACCATCGAGCAGCCCGAGATCCGGAACCGGACCGAGGCGCTGGCCTGGTTCGACTCGGAGTGGCCCAACCTGGTCGCCGCGGTGCGCGCCGCGCACGCCCACGGCCTGCACGAGTACGCGTGGCGGCTGGTGCGCTGCCAGTTCAACTACCTGGTGGTGCGCTGCCCGTGGGAGGACTGGATCCAGATCTACACGGTGGGCCTGGAGTCGGCGCGGCTCGCCGCGGACCCGGTCGGGCAGGTGCTGATGCCCGCGGGCCTCGGCGTCGCCTACGCGCGCACCGGCGAGCACGACGAGGCGCTCGCGCACTACGCGGACTCCTACCGCTGCGCCGTCGCCACCGGCAGCCCCGGCTGGCTGGCGATGGCCCAGGTCAACATGGGTGCGGTGCTGTTCCGGATGAAGCGCTTCGCGGAGGCGCAGGTGCACTGCCGGGACGCGCTGCGCGCTTACCGCACGCTCGGCGACCGGTACCGCGAGGCGGGCGCGCTGAACAACCTCGCCCAGGTCGAGCAGGCCAACGGGCGGCTCGCCGAGGCGCTGGAGCACCTGCTCGAAGCCGAGGTGATGTACCGCGAGGCGGACGACCTCGAAACGCTCGCCATGGTGCTGAACAACTGCGGTGAGGTCAGCATCGAGCTGGGCAGGCTCGACGACGGCGAGGGCTACCACCACGAGGCGCTCGACGTGGCGCAGCGCTGCGGCTCGGCGATGCACCAGGCCTCGGCCTACCTGGGCCTCGGCGACGTGGCGGTCTCCCGCGGCGACCGGTCGGTGGCCCGCACCCGGTGGGAGACGGCGCTGTCGATCTACGAGACCGGCGGCTCGCCGCGCGCCGCCCAGGCCAAGGCCCGGTTGACCTCGCTCGACGACGGCTGAGCGCTGGTCGCGGGGACGTTTAGCCGACGTTTAGCGGGTGTCTAGTGCCCGCTGCGAGAGTGTCTTGCGTGCGGGTCGGCAGCAGCTGAGACCCGCACCGGGCGGCACTGGGGGAAATCCGAGGGGGGATTGCCGCCCGGCCGTCCCGGCCGAGCCCGCGCGAGCGGGCGGGTCGGGGCGGACACTCCGGAACGGGGTGCTCGGAGGGATCCGGGAGGGCGTGGGGGTGGGTGCGGACCTTTGGGAGGGGGATGCTCGGAGGTCCGCACTTCGTCTTCCCGCCCCCGATCACCCCGGCTTCCTGATCAGCACTTCCCGCTCTCCTCGGCCGTCGAGGAGTTCCGGGCCGCCGCGGAGTTCTGCGCCCCCGCGGTGCACACGAGCTCCAGCGACGGCCGCTTCGGTCCGCGGCCGTCCCCGCTGGAACGCCCGCGCAGCCGGCGCACGATCCACGGCGCCAGGTGCTCCCGGGCCCACTGGATGTCCTCGGCCCGCTGCACCCGCCACGGGCGGGTCGGCAGCTCCGGCCACGGGGCGCGCCAGTCCTGGTCGACCGCCACGCCCAGCGCCTCGCAGGCCCGCAGCGCCACCCGGCGGTGGCCCTCCGCGGACAGGTGCAGCCGGTCCTCGCTCCACGCGCGCTGGTCCTTCAGCACCCGCATCGACCACAGGTCGACCACGAAGCAGCCGTGCTTGTCCGCGATCGCCCGCAGGTGCGCGTTGTACGTGCCGACCTTGCCGCGCACCCGCCGCAGCACCGGCGTCGTCGAGGTGTCGAACCCGGTGCCGATCAACACGTCCGCGCCGGTCGCGCGCAGCCGCGTCACCGCGTCGTCGAAGATCGCGGCGAGTTGGTCCGGGTCGCCGCCGGGCCGGATGATGTCGTTGCCACCGCCGACGAGCGAGACCAGCGCGGGCCGCAGCTCCAGGGCCTGCGGCACCTGGGTCTCGACGATCTGGCGCAGCAGCTTGCCGCGCACCGCCAGGTTCGCGTACCGCAGTTCGGGCTCCCGGGTCGTCAGGTGCTCGGCCAGCCGGTCGGCCCATCCGCGGAAGCCACCGCCCGGAGCCGGGTCGGCGATCCCCTCGGTGAAGCTGTCGCCCAACGCGGCGAAGCTGGCCCAGCTCGCCCGTCGTGCTCCGCCGCCCATGTGCTCCCGGCCGTTCATCGGCCCTCCTCCTGCGCTGTTCGATTCGCCAGAGGACACAGTGGTCCTCCGATCGCGACCTACGCCACCGTCGGTTGCGGCCGAAGTGAGTAACGGCACTCGAATGTTCCGATTTTATTCCGCACCGGTGCACTGCGTCCGAGTCGAAGAACCCGCCGGACGTGCGATGCGCCGCACCTTGCCGAACGGGACCGATCGATGCCACGCGCGTGCACCCGCGGGAATGGAGGTGGCTTGCCGGGAAACCACCGTACGCCTCGAACGCGACTGCTAATGTCGCTCGGCGGTAGCAGAAGCAACGAGGGGGCTCGTGATGTCGCGATCGACGCAGGTGACGCCCCTGCGCGCGGCGGGGGACGACGTCGCCGCAGGGCTCCGCACCGCGAGGTACCGGTCGGTCGAGACCGGCGCCGCGACCCGGACCGCAGGTGCGTGAGCGGGAACGACGGCCGGACCGGGAACGTCCGAACGACGCGCGCCGCACCGGTGCCGAACGTCCGGGCGAGGGGCCCGCGGCGGCCGAAGTGCATCCGAGAGCTGGGGGAGAAGTGACGTCACCGCACGACCCGGCGGCGCCGGGACCAGCGGGCCGACCGCTGCCCGCCGCGCCGCGCCGGGCGCCCGACCCGGGAACCGGTGTCCGGCACCCGGCCGCGCCGCGCGATGCCGAACCCGGCGAACCCGTCCGCAGGCCCGGCAGGCCCGCGCCCGGCGTCGCCACCCGGCGCCCCGCCCCGGCGCGGCCCGCGAGCGCGCCCGGCGGTGCCCGGCTCGGCGGCGAACTCGGCCCGGACGCCGCTTTCCGCAGCGAACCGCAGATGTCCGAATTCGCCGCGCGCGCGGCGGACGAATCCTTCTCCGCCGGGGAGACCGTCATTTCCGGCGAATCGCTCGTTCCCGGAGAATTCCACTATTCCGAATCCGTTCTCGGTGGTGACCACCTGATGTCCGGAGAATTCCGGGAGTCCGGTGCGCGGACTCCGCACGACGACGCCGGGTCACCCGGCCGCGACCACCCGGTCGGTGCCGTCGCTGCGCGCGGTGACGGTTCCCGGCACGGCGGTGCGGACCGCAGACCCGCACCGGACCTGCACCGCGCGGGCGATCTGCAGGCCTCGGGCGAGCTGCCGCTGCCCGGCGGCGCAGCCGAACCGAGCGGTCCGCGGTCCGGTGGCAGGCACGACTCCGGTCGGCTGCCGCGGCCGGACGGCCCCGCCGAACGACCGGGTCCGCCGCCGCTGTCCGGCAGGCTCCCGGAGCCGCCGCCGGGCATCCCCGGTGAACCGCTGGCGCGGGGGGAGCTCAACCCGGAACCACGCCCGGAGGGCGCGCGCCGCCCGGCCGCCCGGCCAGGCCGGTTCGACCTGCGCTCCGAGTTCGCGGCGTTGGCCGCCGAACCCGACCCCTTCGTGCTCTGGGACCGGATCGGGCAGCTCGGCGACCGGTTCGCGCACGCGCGCCGCGGCCCCGCGCCGCGACCGCGGCCCGGCCAGCCGGAACGACCCGACCCCGCCGCGGGCACCTCGGCGCTCTCCGGTGAGCTGGGTGGACTCGCCGAGCAGCCGGCCGCCGACGAGCCGCGCGCGCAGGGGCGGCCCGCCGGGTTCTCCGGGCCGCTGAGCGGCTCGCTCCCGCAGCCCGAGGCGCCGGAGCAGGACGGGCCGTCCGAGCAGCGGCCCGACGAGGCGCCGCTCGACGCCGACGGGTTGGACGCCGACCGGTCCGACGCCGACCGGTCCGAGCAGTCCGAGCAGCTCCCGCCCGCGCCGTCGGAGCAGCCCGGGGCGCGTCCGTCCGGGCCGCCGCCGGCCGGTCGCGGACCGGAACAGGCCGCCGCGGTGCGCCCGGAAGGGCCGACCTCCGGGCAGCTCCCGCTGCCCGAGCCGCCCCGGACCGGTGGGGAGCCGGTTCCGCCGCACCTGCTCGACGCGTCCGCTCCCGCGCAGCCCGGGCCGCCTCCGGGAGGCACGGTTCCGGGCCCGCCGCCCGCCGGTTCGCCGGTGCCGCCCGAGCAGGCCCAGCGCAGGCACGCGTCCGGGCCGCTGCCGCGGCAGGCGCCGCCGCACCCCGGCCGGCCGCACCCCGGCCAACCGCAGCCGGGCCGTCCCGGGCCGACTCGGTCCGGGCAGCTCCAGCCTGGCCAGCCGCAGCCTGGCCAGCCACAGCCCGCTCAGCCGCAATCCGGCCAACCCCGCTTCGGGCCGCCGCAACCGGCTCCGGGCAGGCAGGGTCCGCCCGCGCCACCGCCCGGATCGGGCAGGCCGGTCCCGCCGCCGGGGCCGCCCCCGCCCGGTCCGGCCGATCGCGGCCGTCCGCAGCCGGGCGGGTTCCAGCAGGCCGCTCCCGACCAGCCCGCGCCGCCGGACCTGTTCGAGCTGCCCGAGGCTCCCGCCGCGCCGGGCGGCCTGATCGGCCCGCCCGCCGAGTTCGAGCAGCCGCAGCGCCCCGGGCCGCCGCCAGCCGGTCGGCCCGGCACAGCGCCGGAACCGCCCGCGGGACGCTCGTGGACGGGTGGACCCGCCGGGGACCTCGCGTCCCCGCCGGGCGGTGCCGATCCGCAGTCCGCGCCGCACGGGATTCCGCAGCCGCAGCAGCTCGCCCCGCCGCACGGGACCGGCCCGGTGCGGCAGCCGCGTCCGGAGCAGGGGCCGCCGCCCGAGGCCGGCGCCCCGCTGCCGCCGGCACCCGAGCAGGCCGCACCTGCGCCGGGTGCTCCGGTCCCGCCGGGTCCGGAGCAGGGCCAGCCGCGTCCGGAGCAGAACTCGCCGCGCCCGGAGCCGGGACCGCCAGGGCCCCAGCCGCCACCCGGACCGGAGCAGGCTTCGCCGCCGCACGGCACTCCGCTGCCTCCAGCACCTGCGGGGCCGCCTCCAGCGCAGGCGGGCTCGCCGTCCGGCCCGGCGGGCGCACCTCCGGTCCCAGCGGGCCCGCCACCGGCGCCGGAGGGTGTGCCACCGGTGCCGGAGGCAGGGCCCCGGCCGGGCATGCCGCCGCACGGGGACCCGCCGCCGCAGGCGCCCTCGCCCCAGGGGCCGCCGCCCGGTGCTGCGGCGCGACCTCCGATGCCACCCCGGCAACCGGAGCCGCGCCCCGAGCCCTCGCGCCCGGCCGAGCAGCAGCGACCCGAGCCACCGCGACCCGTCGAGCAGCAGGAGAGCCCGCGCCCCGAACCACCGCGTCCGGCGCCGCAGCCCGACCGGTTCGAATCCCGCCCCGACGGCGGCTTCGGCCCGATGAGCTCGCGGGCGCGCACCTCCAGCCAGCGGCCCGCCCGCCGCAGCTCCTGGGCGGCGGTCGACGAGGTCCAGCACGAGTCGCGCGAGCGGGAGTTCAGCACCGGCGGCTACCGCCCGGGCGAGCTGGACGAGGGCAACCGCGGCCCGCAGTTCCTGCTCGAAGCCGACGACGTCTACGACGACGAGTACGGCGGCGGCCGCTTGGTGGCGCCGCCGGTGCTCGGCGAAGCGCCGCCGGGGTACCGCGACTTCTGAGGAGCACCGAGCTCCGATCCCTGACCGGCGGGCTCCGCACCGAGCCCGCCGCACCGAAGGTGAGATGCGACAGCCGATGGTCGACACGATCGCCCTCTCGCTGCCCGCCGTGGACGTCCTCGGCGAGCAGCTCAACCTGGACGTCCGGCAGTACCCGTTCGAACTGTCCCGGCCGGAGGAGTCCGCCGACGAACGGGCCCGGCTGGTGCGGCAGGTGTGGGGCGAGCTGGAAGCCGCCGGGCTCGCCGCCGACGGCAGGCCCGAACCGGAGGTGGAGGACGCGCTGTACCTGCTGTGCGGGTCCGAGGTGTCCATCGCCGCGGCCGGGTTGCTCGACGTGCGCACGGGGCAGCGGCTGGCGGCCCGCGTGGTCGCCACCGGTGAGGTCGGGGTGGTGGGCGTGCTCGACGGGCGCGGGCTGCGGCTGGACTTCCTCGACCCGCACGACCTGCCCGAGGTGTGCGCCGACCTGCTGCCGCAGGCGCCGACGCCGCCGGGCGAGCCGGTGCGGGCGGAGCGGACCGCGCACTCCCGGGCGCTGGAGGAGATCACCTCGCGGCACCGCTACCGGATCGGGCACTTCCAGGTCTCGGGTGGTGAACGCCGCGGCGGCGACCCGGCCGGGCTGGCCTGGTTCGACAACGACCTGGGCCGGTTCACGCTGCTCGGCGAGACCACGCCGGACGGTCGCGACGTGCTGACCTGCGCGCCCGCCGACCGGGCGGCCGTCGCCGAGCGCCTGTCCGAGCAGCTCTCCCGCCTGGCCCGCGCCTGACGCCCGGCGCGAAACGGTCCGGTTCGTCCCGAAACCGGTGGCCGTTGTTGTGACATGATCGAGTGCGAGCTGACTGCCGACCGGCACGCCCGGAACCTCCGCGGACGCCGACCCGACCGCGCGGCCCCCACCACCGCGAACGAGCTGGAAGACAGGCATTCGAGCCGCACGTCCCCGCCTGTGATTCGCATCCGCCGGAAGGCCGGTGGGTGCGTCGGCGGCCTCCGGTGCGGCAGGCTGGAGAGCGTGATGCAGGATCGGCAGACGGGGCAGGCGCGGACCGGCCCGGAAGACGGCGGGCCGGAGATCTCGGGGACCGGTGAACGGTCCGAGCAGGATTCGCTGATGGGGCTGCTCGGCGGCCGCACCAGCGCGTTGGACGCGAGCCTGCCGCCGGTGGCGTTCGGCCTCGGCTGGTGGCTCGGCGGCGAATCGATCCTCGCCGGTGGCGCGGCGGCCGTCGGCGTCGGCGCCGTGCTCGGGGTGTGGCGGCTGCGCGGGGGCGACCGGCCGCTGGCGGTGCTGGTCAGCCTGCTCGCGGTGCTGCTCGGCGCGGTGATCGCGCTCTACACCGGCAACGCCGCGGACTTCTTCCTGGCGCGGCTGGTCACCAACGCGGTCAGCGCGCTGATGTGGATGGTGAGCATCGCCGCCCGCTGGCCGCTGCTGGGCGTCATCGTCGGCGCGGTGCTGGGGCAGGGGAAGCGGTGGCGGCGGGATCCGGCGCTGCTGCGCGGCTACGGTCTGGCCAGCTGGGTGTGGGTCGGGCAGTACGCGGTGCGGCTGCTGGTGTTCATCCCGCTGTGGCTGGCCGATGCGGTGCTGGCGCTCAGCGCGGCGCAGGCCGTCCTGACCTGGCCGCTGGTGGCGCTGTGCATCGCGGGCAGCTGGTGGGTGCTGCGGAAGGCCCTGCCCTCCGATCACCCCGGGCTCCGGCACCCGCGGGTCGCCCAGGGGTGAGGTTTCGCCGCCCGCCGCCCCGGGTCCGCTGAGAACCCGTGGCGGAGCGGCCCCGCCACCGCCACGACCCGCCGCGCGACCGCACGCACGGCCGTCCAGCGGCGTCCGCAGGACCGAACCCGCTGCTCAGATCTCCGGGTAGCGGGGTGGCTCGCCGGTCAGGTCCAGGGCGGCCAGCCAGGCGGCTCCGGCGGCGCCCGGCCCCGCCGCGGGCAGCGGCACCCCGGGCAGCCGAGCGGCGAGTTCGGCGCGCAGCGCGGTGCCGACCGGGTTGCCGTCCGCGGTGAGGCCGCCGGCGAGCACGACCGGCCCGGTGTCCCGCCGCGCTCGCACGGCCGTGTCGGCGAGTTCGGCCGCGGCTCGCGCCACGATCCCGGACCCGGCGCCGCCCGCCGCGCAGTCGGCGGTGACCAGCGGTGCCAGTTCGGCGAGCCGGATCGGCGCGGCCCCGTTCACCGCGGTGATCAGCCGCTTGCGCAGTGCAGGCGGATCGCCCGCGGTGTCGCCGAGCACCTGCTCCAGCACGGCCCGGGCGAGCCCGGTGCCCGGCACTTCGCCCCGGTCGGTGGTGCGCAGCGCGTGCCGCACCGCTTCCCGGCCGAGCCAGAACGCCGAGCCCTCGTCGCCGAGCAGCCAGCCGTGCCCGCCCGCGACGGCCACTTCGCGGCGGTCCTCGATGCGGGCCGCGATGGCCCCGGTGCCCGCGATGAGCACGGTGCCGTCGGCGGCGCCGGTCCCGGCGGCGAACGCCACCTCGCAGTCGCTGACGACCCGCACCGGGCAGTCCAGCCCGAGGGACTTCCAGCCGTCCTCGAACAGCCCGGCCACCCGCGGGTCGGTCATCGCGCTCACCCCGGCCATGCCGAGCACCGCCGACCGCACGGCCGCGCCGTCGAGGTCGTCGAACGCGGCGCGGGCGGCTGCCCCGACCTGCGCGACGGCCTGCTCCGGGGGGTGCGAGTTCGGGTTGCCGCCACCGGCGGACCCGCTGCCGAGCACCCCCCGGAGCAGGCCGTCGCGCAGGTCGGGGCAGCCGCCCCCCCCCCCCCCCGCGGGCGCGCCCCCCCGGCCGGGGGGGGGGCCCGGGGGCGCAAGGCGGGGGGGCTGGCCATGCCCCC
>NZ_JAIUKB010000115.1:26490-45362 GCF_020176785.1 Saccharopolyspora sp. 6V
GGGGGGCGCGGGGCGGGGGGGGGGGGGGGGGGGGGGTGGGGGGGGGCCCCCCCCCGGGGGCCCCCGGCCCCCCCCCCCGGCCCCCCCGGGCCCCCCCCGGGGGCGCGGCTGGACGTGCCGCCGATGTCGAGGCCGAGCACCAACTCCCGCATCCGTCCGTTGTACCGCAGCGGGCGGGAGCGGGAAGCCCGCCCGCCCCGAGGTCCCCGCGGGGCGGCGAGCACACTGTGGGGCTGATCGCCGGGAGCCGGGGAAGGACGAGCGAGCGATGACCGTCGACGCGCACCACCACCTGTGGGACATCGACGTCCGGGACCAGCCGTGGATCACCGGACCCGAGATGGAACCGCTGCGCCGCGATTTCCGGCCGGCGGACCTGGCGCAGGCCGTCCGCGGCACCTCGGTGGACACCACCGTGCTGGTGCAGACCGCGGCCGATCCGGAGGAGACGCCCGAGATGCTGGTGCTGGCCGATTCGGCGCAGTGCATCGGCGCCGTCGTCGGCTGGGTGGACCTGACCGCGCGCACCGCGCGGGAGCAGCTGGGGCCGCTGCTGTCGCACCCGGCGGGCCGGTGGCTGCGCGGTCTGCGGCACCGGGTGGAGGCCGAGCCGGACGTGGACTGGATGGTCCGGCCGGACGTGCTGCGCGCGCTCGCCGCCGTGGAGGACGCGGGGCTGCTGTTCGAGGTGGTGGCGCGGCCGGAGCAGCTGCCCGCGGTGCTCAAGGCGGCGGGCGAGTTCCCGCAGCTGACCTTCGTGCTGGACCACTGCGGCAGGCCGCCGGTGGGCGGGGACCCGGAAGGCTGGGCGGCACCGGTGCGCAAGCTCGCCGAGCATCCGAACGTGGTGTGCAAGCTGTCCGGCCTGGCGACCGCCGCCGGGTGGGGCCGCGAACCCGACGTGGACCGGCTGCGGCCCTGGGTCGACGTGGTGCTGGAGGCGTTCGGCCCGGGCCGGTTGATGTTCGGGTCGGACTGGCCGGTGTGCCTGCTGTCGGCGTCGTACCGCGAGGTGCTGGAGCTGACGTCGCGGTTGCTGGACGGCCTGTCGAAGCACGAGCGGGCCGCGATCTTCGACGGCACGGCCCGCGAGGTCTACGAGCTCTGACCTCCGTGCGCGGCGGTGGTCTCGGAAGGGGATCTTCGACGCATCCCGGGCAACCGCGTTTTTCCCGGCTCGGAACGGTGGTCATTTCTGACCCGTTCGGCGTAATCTGACGCTGCCCGCCTCACCCCGCCCCCTCGGTGAGGCGGGCTTCTAATGTTCCGGCCGGACCCCGCCGACGCAGGCGTTTCCCCGCGCGGCACCGAACGTGCTGGTCTCGGCACCGCGCGGAGCGGGCGTCGGCGGGTTCGCCCGAACAGACGATCAACGGGTGCGGGTCACCTTGGACAGCCCGCGCGGCCGGTCCGGGTCGCCGCCGCGGGCCAGCGCCAGTTCGAGGGCGAGCTGCTGCACCGGCAGGATCTCCAGCACCGGCGCCAGCTCCTCGGCGCACCCGGGCACCGGGATGTGGTGCTCCGCGGCGGGCCCGGAGCCGAGGGTGCGCACGTCGGCGCCGCGTTCGCGGACCACGTCGAGCACCTCGCGCATCGCGGCGCCGCCCCGTCCTCCGCCGCTGACCGCGAGCACCGCGGTGGCGGGGTCGATGGCGGCGACGGGCCCGTGCAGCAGGTCGGCACCGCTGTAGGCGCGGGCCGGCAGGTAGCTCGTCTCGGCGAGCTTGAGCGCCGCCTCCAGCGCGGTGGCCAGCGAGTAGCCGCGGGCGGTGGTGACCAGCCGCTCGGTGGAGCGCAGCCGCTGCACCGCCTCGCCGACCGCCGCGGTGCTCTCGGCCAGCGCCCGCCGCGCCAGGTCGGGCAGCCCGGCGGCGGCCTGCCCGGTGCCGCCGCGGATCGCGTCGACCAGCAGGTACAGCGCGAGCAGCGTGGCGCTGTAGGTCTTGGTGGCGGCCACCGCCAGCTCCTGCCCGGCGCGGACGTGCACCGAGAGCTCGGCGGCCGCGTTCAGCGCCGAGTCCGGCGTGTTGGTGATCGCGACGGTGGTCGCGCCGCGGCGGCGGGCGGATTCGGTGACCTCGATGAGGTCGGGCGAGCCGCCGCTCTGGCTGACCGTCAGCAGCAGCACGTCGCTGAGGTCGGGCTGCGCGCCGTAGAGGGTGGTGGTGGAGGGCGAGGCGAGCCCGGCGGGCAGTTGCAGCAGGACTTCGATGAGGTACTTCGCGTACAGCGCCGCGTGGTCGCTGGAGCCGCGGGCCGCCAGCAGCGCGAAGCGCGGCTTGCGCTGCGCGATGGTGCTCGCGACGGCGGCGATGTCGGTGGCTTCGAGCAGCTCGGCGAAGATCCGCGGCTGCTCGTCGATCTCGGCGCGCATGTTCTCGCCGGGGTTCGCCTCGCTCATGGGTGCCTCTCGCTGGGCCATTAGGTCTAGACCAATGTTATCGAACGTGCCGTGCCCCCGAGCGTGACCCGTGCGACACCGCTCCGGCCACCCGGCGTGCGGACCAAGATCATCAATGTGGGAAAACTGTGGAGAACGTGATGGGCGTGTCGTCGTTCAGGCATGCTGGACGGGCCAGGTGCGGTGCGCGGGTGGGCGAGCTCACCGCCACCGCGTGCGGCCACCCCTCGTGCGGGGAGGTGGCGGCCCGGGGCCGCGGCCGGACATCGGGTGATCGAGCGGCGGCCATCGCGGCAGGTTCGGCGTAGGAGGACGAATGCTGGAAACGTCGGTGTCCGGCGGGGCGGACACCCCGGTGCGCGCGCAGCGCGAACCCAAGTACTGGGGGCTCAAGCAGCACCTGCTGGACATGCTGCGCTCGCTACCCCCCGGCTCGCCGATCCCCACCGAGCGCGCGCTGGCCGCCGAGTTCGACGTCTCCCGCACCACCGTGCGCCAGGCGCTCGCCGAACTCACCGTCGAAGGCAGGCTGCTGCGGGTGCAGGGCAAGGGCACCTTCGCCGCCAAGCCGAAGGTCGCGCAGCGGCTCCAGCTCTCCAGCTACACCGAGGACATGCGCGCCCAGGGCCGCCAGCCCGCGTCCCGGCTGCTGGAGGTCGTCGAGGAGCCCGCCGACCAGGAGCTCGCCACCCTGCTCGGGACCCGGCCCGGCTCAGCCGCGCTGCGGTTGCGGCGGCTGCGCCTGGCCGACGGGGAACCGATGGCCATCGAGACCACCCACCTGCCGCTGTCCCGGTTCCGCGGCCTCACCGGCCGGCTCGAATCGGGCGGCTCGCTGTACCGGGTGCTGCGCGAGCACTTCGGCGTGGAGCTCGGGCACGCCGACGAGACCATCGAGACCGCGCTGGCCAGCCCGGAGGAGGCCGAGACGCTCGGCGCCGACGTGGGCCTGCCGATGCTGCTGCTGTCCCGCCACTCCTTCGACTCCGCTGGCGAACCCGTCGAATGGGTCCGCTCCATCTACCGCGGTGACCGGTACAAGTTCGTCGCCCGGCTCAACCCGCCGCAGTGATCGACCGGCCCGGCACCGAGCCGGGTCCCGCGCTGTCTCCCGCGCCGACGGTGCCGCCGGAGACCGCAGCGCCCCTTTTCGGGGCCACCGGTTCGCGCCTCCGCGGCGCGCGGTTTCCGCTGCCCGGCGCAACGCCGGTTCGCCCTCCTCGCTTCGTTCGGACGCCGCCGAGATCGAAATCCGCGGGTGTTCTCCTCGTTACCCGAAGTGGTAGTCATCACGAAAGCGCAACAATCGGGAGAATTGTGGCGAGATCATCCGTTGACAGGTTCGAGAGAGCGCGCACCAGATCAAGTAGGAGCCACAGTGGCGAAGGAGAATGTCGAACGGGGGGCGACCGGAACCGACGACGATGAGCCCGCGGAAAAGAAATCCAAGAAGATCGAATTGTCCGCCACGCAGGTCACCGGAGGCGCGCTCGCCTCGGTGACCGCGGCGTTCCTCGGCTCGTACCTCGGAGTCGCGGGAACCGTGTTCGGAGCCGGTCTGACCAGCGTCGTCATCACCGTCGGCGGTGCCCTGTACCAGCGTTCCCTGGAGACCACCAAGCAGAAGCTGGAGGTCACCAAGGACAAGGCGAACGTCGTCGTCGCCCGCGCCGGGATCAAGAAGACCACCGCGATCCGGCAGCACGCCACCGCCAGCGCCCCGGCGTCCCGCCCGGCCCCGCCCGCGGACGAGGCCACCCGCAGGATCCAGGCGCCCGGGATGCACTGGCCCGGCGGTGAGCAGGTCGACCGCGACCCCGACGCGACCCGCAGGCTCGACCCCGCGGAAGCGCGGACCCGGATGCTGAACTGGGCGGTCACCTCGGACGGCTCGGCGGCTGCGGACGGCACGGCGACCTCGGACGGCACGGCGGCTTCGGGCGGCACGGCGGCTTCGGACGGCTCGGCGACTTCGGACGACACCGGTGCGGCGAGCACCGCGCCGCGCGGCCGCCGCCTCCGCTGGGGCGTCGTCGCCGCGACCAGCGCCCTCATCTTCGGCCTCGGCATGCTCCTGATCACCGGGTTCGAAGGGGTGCTCGGCAAGCCGCTCTCCGGCGGCGACGGCGGCACCACGATCAGCAAGGTCTTCACGCCCGCGGCGAACCGGGACACCGGCGACCCCGCGCCGCAGGAGACCGGATCCGCGGAACCGACCTCCTCGCAGCAGCAGGAGAGCAGCTCCGAATCCGCGGAGCGGACCTCCGGCGAGCCGACCTCCGGCGAACCGACCGAGACCACCGAGACCGGGCGGAGCGAGGCCACCGAACCGACCCGCGAGACCGGCGCCTCCGAAGCCCCGCAGCCCACCGGCGAGCAGAGGCCCGAGTCCGGTCCCACCGGCGAGCGGGGTTCCGCGGGCGGCGAATCCGCAATGCAGGAGCAGCCCGACTCTCCGTGATCGGAGAGCAGCGAATGGTGACGATTCCCGGTTATCCGGCCGGAATGCCGGATAACCGGGAATTTTTGCGCGTCGATGCGTCGAAAGGTGGATGTGCCGGGCGGTGGCCCCCACCAATACTGGCTCCTCGTAGGGATCTTTGAGCCCCACCTCAAGGAGTAGGAGACCCACCTATGACGCGCAAGCTCGCGGCCAGAATGGCCGGGACGATCGTGCTGGCGGCCGGAACCGTCGCCGCCTTCACCATGCCCGCTTCGGCGACCGTCGCCCCCGCGCCGCTGGAGAAGGCAGCCACCCAGCTCGAAGCCATGCAGCGCGACTTCGGCCTCACCGCCGACCAGGCGCAGGCCCGGCTGCACAGCGAGGCCATCGCCAACACCGCGGACCGGACGCTGCGCGGCGTGCTCGCCGACGCGTTCGGCGGTTCGCGCTACGACGCCGAGCTGGGCAAGCTCGTCGTCGGCACCACCGACGCGAACCTGGTCGACGAGATCCGCGCCGCGGGCGCCGAGCCGAAGCTGGTCGAGCACAGCACCGCGCAGCTGGCCGGCGTCGTCGACGGGCTCAACACCCGCCAGGCGCCGCAGGGCGTCACCGGCTGGTACCTGGACTCGGCCGCCAACTCGGTCGTGGTCACCGCCGCCGAGGGCGCGGGTGCCGCCGCGAACGAGTTCGTGCACGCCACCGGGGTGGGGGCGCAGGCCGTGCGCGTCGTCGAATCCGCGGAGTCCCCGCGCATCCTCGCCGACGTGATCGGCGGCAACGCCTACACGATCGGCGGCAGCGCCCGCTGCTCCGTCGGCTTCTCGGTGGAGGGCGGCTTCGTCAGCGCCGGGCACTGCGGCAGCGAGGGCGACACCACCAGCACGCCGTCCGGCACCTTCGCGGGCTCCTCGTTCCCCGGGGACGACTACTCCTACGTGGAGGTCGCTTCCGGTGAGACCCCGCGCGGCCTGGTGAACGACTACGCGGGCGGCACCGTCGGCGTCGCCGGTTCGACCGAGGCCGCCGAGGGCGCCTCGATCTGCCGGTCCGGCTCCACCAGCGGCTGGCACTGCGGCACCGTCCAGGCCAAGAACCAGACGGTGAACTACGCCGAGGGCACCGTCACCGGGCTGACCCGCACCGACGCGTGCGCCGAGCCCGGCGACTCCGGCGGCTCGTGGCTGGCCGGTGACCAGGCGCAGGGCGTGACCTCCGGTGGTTCGGGCGACTGCACCAGCGGTGGTACGACCTACTTCCAGCCGGTCAACGAGATCCTGGACGCCTACGGCCTGACCCTGATCACGGAGTGATCGGGAGCCCGGTCACCGGGTGATGGCAGCCGGACGGGCTGCGTCTCAGCCCCACGAGACGCAGCCCGTCTTGCTTTTTCGCTGCTTCTGCTGCGTGGGGGTGGGGTGGCGGAACCTCAGCGGCCCCCTCGCTGCGGGATCTTTTTCGCAGGTGGCCTCCGCCACATGCGAAAAAGCTGTCCTCGCGAGGGAACCGCTGAGAACCCGCGGGTGGTCTGGTTGCTCTTGTGGTCGCTGCTCAGCGGCTTCGCCGCTGACAGGAAAGAGTCGCGAACCCGGCCGGGCCGGTTCGGTGGTCAGGTGGGTAGTCCGGCCTTGAGGGATTCGGCGGCGGCGCGCGGGTCCTCGGCCTCGGTGATGGCCCGAACCACCACGATCCGTTCCGCGCCCGCCGCGACCACCTCGGCGAGGTTGTCGTGGCCGACGCCGCCGATCGCGAACCACGGCCTCCCGTGCCCGCGGTGCTCCGCGGCGTGGCGCACCAGCTCGATGCCCGCCGCCTCCCGGCCCGGTTTCGTCGGCGTCGTCCACACCGGGCCGGTGCAGAAGTAGTCCACGCCCGGTTCGGTCGAGGCCGCGTCCGCCTGCACCACGTCGTGCGTGGAACGCCCCAGCACCACCTCGTCGCCGACGATGCGCCGCGCCACGTCCACCGGCAGGTCGTCCTGCCCCAGGTGCAGCACGTCGGCCTCCGCGGCCAGCGCCACGTCCGCGCGGTCGTTCACCGCCAGCAGCGCGCCGTGCCGAACGCAGGCCTCCGCGAGCACCTCCAGCGCCGCCAGCTCCTGCCGCGCCTCCAGCGGCGCCCCGCCGGGCCCCTTGTCCCGCAGCTGGACGACGTCCACGCCGCCGGACAGCGCGGCGTCGGCGAACTCCGCCAGATCGCCCCGCTCCGCGCGCGCGTCGGTGCAGAGGTACAACCGTGCGTCGGCGAGCCGCGTGCGGATGCCGAAACCGTCCAATCCGGGCATGCCCCCAGGGTAGTCCGCGGCCGGGCGGCGGCTGACCTCGCGCGGGCGGATGAGTACGGTGGTGGTGGTTGGCACGGGAGCCCGGGATCCGGGCTGAGAGGGGGCGCAGGCCCCGACCGTCGAACCTGATCCGGGTCATGCCGGCGCAGGGAGCGCAGATGCAGCAGCAGTCGTCCGTCACCGTCGTCGGTGGCGGGGTCATCGGTCTCTCCGTCGCGTGGACGGCCGCGCGCGCGGGCCACCGCGTCGAGGTCGTCGATGCGGGGGAGCGGCGTGCGTCGTGGGTCGCGGGCGGGATGCTCGCCCCGGTCGCCGAGGCCGCGCCGGGGGAAGAGGAACTGCTGGAGCTCGGGTCCGAGTCGCTGCGCCGCTGGCCGTCGTTCGCCGCCGAGCTGGCCCGCGGGTCCGGGCTGCCGTCCGGGCTGCGCCGGGAGGGCACGCTGGTGGTCGGCGTGGACGGTGCCGACCGCGCCGAGCTGGACATGCTCGCCGACCACCTCGCCTCGCTGGGGCGCACCGTCACCCGGCTCGGCGGCCGGGAGGTGCGCCGCCTCGAACCCTCGCTGGGGCCCGCGGTGCGGCGCGGCCTGGAGGTGCCCGGCGATCTGGCGGTGGACAACCGGCTGGCGCTGGCCGCGCTGCGGGCCGCGGCGGAGGCGGCGGGCGTCCGGTTCCGCGCCGGGGCGGCGCGGCGGGTGCGGCCGGGCGAGGTGGAGCTCGCCGAACGGACCCTGCGCTGCGACGTCGCGGTGATCGCCGCCGGTGCCCGCTCCGGCGAGCTGCACCCGGCGCTCACCGGCCGGATCCGCCCGGTCAAGGGCGAGGTGCTGCGGCTGCGGGCGCGCCCCACCGCGCTGCCCCCGCCCGCGCGCACCGTGCGCGGCCCGGTGCGCGGCAGGCAGGTCTACCTGGTCCCGCGCGACGACGGCGGGCTCGTCGTCGGCGCCACCCAGCACGACGCCGGGTTCGACGAGACCGTCACCGCCGGCGGCGTCCGCGACCTGCTGGCCGACGCGGAACGAGTGCTGCCGGGCATCGCCGAGTACGAGCTGCTCGAAGCCGTCGCCGGGCTGCGGCCCGGCACGCACGACAACCTGCCGGTGATCGGCGAACTGGAGCCGGGGGTGCTGGCCGCGACCGGCCACCACCGCAACGGGTTCCTGCTCGCGCCGATCACCGCGGACGCGGTGCTGGCGGAGCTGTCGGGCCGCGAACCACCGGTCGCCGGACCGGTTCCCGCAGGCGACGGAGGAGGTCGACCGTGCAAGTGGTGATCAACGGGGCGGAACGTCCCGTGCAGGTGGATGCGACGCTGGCGGCGGTGCTCGCCGAGTTCGGCGTGCCCGAGCGCGGTGTGGCCGTCGCCGTGGACGGGACCGTGGTGCCCAGGGCGAACTGGCAGGCGACGGAACTCCGCGACGGGGCGGCCGTCGAAGTGCTCACCGCGGTGCAGGGGGGCTGACGTGGACGACGCGCTGGTGATCGCGGGCCGGGAGTTCGGCTCCCGGCTGATCACGGGGACCGGGGGAGCGGCGAACCTGTCGGTGCTGGAGCGGGCGCTGCTGGCCTCCGGCACCGAGCTGACCACGGTGGCGATGCGCCGCGCCGACGCCGGGGGCCGCACCGGCGTGCTGGACCTGCTGCACCGGCTCGGCATCGAGGCGCTGCCGAACACCGCGGGCTGCCGCACGGCGGCGGAGGCGGTGCTCACCGCGCAGCTCGCCAGGGAAGCGCTGGGGACGAACTGGGTGAAGCTGGAGGTGGTGGCCGACGAGGACACGCTGCTGCCGGACCCGGTGGAGCTGCTGGACGCGGCCGAGCAGCTCGTCGACCAGGGCTTCGTGGTGCTGGCCTACACCAACGACGACCCGGTGCTGGCGACGCGGCTGGAGGACGTGGGCTGCGCGGCGGTGATGCCGCTGGGCTCGCCGATCGGCACCGGGCTGGGCATCCGGAACCCGCACAACATCGAGATGATCGTGTCCCGGGCGTCGGTGCCGGTCGTGCTCGACGCGGGCATCGGCACCGCCTCCGACGCGGCGCTGGCGATGGAGCTGGGCTGCGACGCGGTGCTGCTGGCCAGCGCCGTCACCCGGGCCCAGGACCCGGAGCGGATGGCCGCCGCGATGCGCGCCGCCGTCGAAGCGGGCCGCCTCGCGGTCGGCGCGGGACGCATCCCGCAGCGCTTCTGGGCGAAGGCCTCCAGCCCCGGCCTGCCGGGCTGAACCGGCCTGCCGGGCTGAACCGGCCGCCGGGTGACCGGCCCGCCAGAGCGGGCGGGCCGGTCACCCGGTGATCAGCGGATGCGGAGCCGTTCGGTCCGCACGAAGTTGATCGTGTAGCTCTTCCACGGCTCGTTGCCGAGGGTCTGGTCGATCGCCGAGCGCGCGTGCAGCGCGTTCTCCACCAGCGAGCTGGCCAGCAGTTCCGTCGCGGGCGCCCCGGCGGACTGGATGTCCGGGATCTTCGGGTTGCTCCGCCCGCTGAGCAGCTGGTCCACCGCCTTGAGCGCGGGCACCGCCACGGCGAGTTCGCCCTCGGGCCGGAACGCCAGCGTCGCCACGTCCTGGCGCAGCGCGTCCAGCGCGATCGCCGCGGCCCGCGTGGTCTGCGGGTCCTCGTCCGAGTCCGGTTCGTCCAGCAGCGCGGGCATGCCCAGCAGGTCCTGGGTGCGCCGCAGCGCCAGCACGTGCGCGGATTGCATGGCGGCGCGCACCTCGTGGCCCTGCCCGGCGGCCCGCACGCTGCGCAGCAGCTCGGACACCGACCACACGGTGGAGCGGATGGCCCCGCGCACGTCCGGCACCATGCTGCTGGGCAGCACGATGAAGCTGATGTAGCCGACGCCGAGCGCGATGGCCGCGCCGACGGCCGTGTTGGACGCGAAGCTGATCGCGATGTTCGCGAGCGGCCGGTCCAGCCGCATCGCCTGGTCGATCACGGTCACCGCGATCAGCGAGCTCAGCAGCACCTGGTAGTCGGTGCGCAGCCGCTCCACCCCGAGCAGCATGCCGACGACGATCACCGGCACCAGCAGGTACACCCCGGGCAGCAGGGTGATCAGCGCGGCCAGCACCACCACGCCGAGCACCGCGCCGCCGGTGCGCTCCAGCGCGCCGTTCATGCTGTCCCGCGCCGCGGGCGCCAGCACCACGTACAGCGCCAGCAGCAGCGTGGACGCGGACGGGTCGTCCAGCAGCAGCACGATCACCATGCCGACGGCGACGGCCAGCGTGCAGCGCAGCGCGTGCCGGAACAGCGAGGACCGCAGCGACAGGTGCGCCTTGACGCCGCCGATGGCGCGCTGGCGGCGGCCACCGGGCGCGGGCGGGCTGGCCGCGACCTCGGTGCGCTGCACGACGGCGCCGCGGATCCGGTCGAGCCCTTCGTTCATGCCGCGCACCGCTTCGGGCAGGTCCTGCCTGCCGCCCGCGGCGACGACGGCCTGCGCCGGGTCGACGCGGGCCATCGCGGGCAGCCCGGTGCAGGCGCGGGAGCGCACCGCGCGGGCGAGTTCGGCGGCGACCAGGTCCGCTTCGACGACGATGCGGTGCAGCCGTTCCGCTTCGATCCGGTCGGCCCGCTGGGCTTGGGCGAGCAGCGTTTCACGGGCGGCGCGGAACCGGGCCGCCCCGGCGAGGACCTGCCCGAGCCAGGTGCTCGACCCGTCGGCGCGCCAGGCGCTCGCGGCGATCTCCAGCACGCCCGGCCCGGGTTCGAGCAGGGTCCGGGCCACGGCGTGCCGGGTGGCGCGGGTCGGATCGCCGATGCCGATGAGCACCCGCAGCACCAGGGCGAACACCGCACCCGCCCCGGTGGACAGGAACAGCATCCAGGCGGGTTCGCCGGATCCGATGCCGGTGGTGGTGGACACGAGGGTGGCCGCGGCGAAGGTCTGGCCGCTGACCCGGTACTGCTCGCCGAGGGCGGGCAGCATGCCGGAGCCGAACACGACGGCCGCCACCAGCAGCCCGGCCAGCACCGGAATCTCGCGGAGCAGCGGCCCCACCGCCACGACCAGCACCAGCGCCGGTCCGAACCAGGAGAACCGGTGCAGGTCGGAGCGCAGCGATTGCCCGCCCGCGGCGACCAGCGCGAACACCGCGGTGAGCCCGCCGATGAGCGCGGGGGTGCGCAGGTCCAGCAGCCAGCCGACGGCGGTGGCGACCACCGCGGTGACCAGCACCGCCATCGCGTACTGGCGTCGTCGGAGGTCGGGGGCGCCGGCCTCGGTGTTGAGCCCGGCGAGGAGCCGGTCCTTCATGGTCGTCCACCCGGGTGCTGCCACGGCGGCGCTTCGCTCCTGACGTTCTCGTTGCCTGTGCGGGACGGGCGCAGCGCACGCGGCGCCGTCGCTCGGGAGCGCGGCGGGGGCTGCGAGCCTCACGCTCTATGTCGACGTGACCCGCCTTGTGAGTTACCCGCGCGGGCGAAAATCACCCGATTCGGTATCTCAAGCCCGTTCGTGGCGTGTCCGCTGGGCCGTTCGCGGCCGCGGGTGCCGCGGGCGGCTGCTCCGACGGCGACGGTACCCAGCGCGCTCCGGCGGCCGGGGACGCCCCGCTCACAACGAGCGCGGGCTCACCCGCCAGAACGTCGACACCGGCCCGACGCCGGCGCCGAGGGGGTAGGCGTGCTCCACGCTGCGCGTCACGAACCGCTTGCCCGCGGCGACCGCGTCCGGCATCGACGCGCCCTTCGCCAGCGCCGCGGTGATCGCGGAGGCGAACACGTCGCCCGCCCCGTGCGTGTGCACCGTCGAGTAGCGCGGCCCGGGCAGCTGGATCGCGTCGGTGCCGTCGAACAGCAGGTCCACGCACTCCGGGTCGTCCAGCAGGTGCCCGCTCTTGATCAGCACCCAGTCCGGTCCGAAGTCGTGCACGGCCTTCGCCGCGTCCAGCAGGTCGTCCCGGCTGCGCGCGTCGATGCCGGTGAGCAGCCGCACCTCGTCCAGGTTCGGCGTCACCAGCGTCGCCCGCGGGAAGGCCTCGTCGCGCAGCGCGTCCAGCGCGTCCGGGCGCAGCAGCGGTTCTCCGCTGCGGGAAGCGGCGACCGGGTCCACGACGAACGGGGTGCGCCGGCCGCGGCCGATGCCGTGCTCGTCGCAGGCGGCGAGCACCGCTTCGATGGTCGCGGCCGAGGACAGCACCCCGGTCTTCGCCGCGTCCACCCCGATGTCGGTGGCGACGGCGCCGATCTGCGCGGCGACCGTCTCCGGCGGGATCTCCACCAGCCCGGTGACGCCGACGGTGTTCTGCACGGTCACCGCGGTCACGGCCGTCATGCCGTGCACCCCGCAGGAGAAGAACGCCCGCAGGTCGGCGTGCATCCCCGCGCTGCCGCCCGAGTCCGACCCGGCGATGGTCAGCGCCGTCGGCGGGGCCGTGTCGTGCGCGGGTCGTCGCAGGTGGCCGGGTGTCTCGTGCATCCGGCCCATGCTACGACCCCGTCCCGCCGTCGATCCGGCCCGTGCGGAACCTGCCGATGCGAAACACCGGAGCGCCGCCCACCGCGTCCGTCATCCCGATCAGCTCACGATGGGGAGGTAGACCTCGCCGCCGGAACCGGTGAACTCCTCGGACTTCTCCCGCATGCCTTCCTCGATCGCCTCGACGCTGGTGAGGCCGTGCTCCTTGGCGTAGTCGCGGACGTCCTGGGTGATCTTCATGGAGCAGAACTTCGGCCCGCACATCGAGCAGAAGTGCGCGGTCTTCGCGGGTTCTGCGGGCAGCGTCTGGTCGTGGTACGCCTTCGCGGTGTCCGGGTCGAGCGCCAGGTTGAACTGGTCGGTCCAGCGGAACTCGAAGCGGGCCCGGGACAGCGCGTCGTCCCACTCCTGCGCCCGCGGGTGCCCCTTGGCGAGGTCACCGGCGTGCGCGGCGATCTTGTAGGTGATCACGCCGGTCTTCACGTCGTCCCGGTCCGGCAGCCCGAGGTGCTCCTTGGGCGTGACGTAGCAGAGCATCGCGGTCCCGGCCTGCGCGATCATCGCCGCGCCGATGCCGGAGGTGATGTGGTCGTAGGCGGGCGCGATGTCCGTGGTGAGCGGGCCGAGGGTGTAGAACGGCGCCTCGTCGCACAGCTCCTCTTCGAGCCGCACGTTCTCCGCGATCTTGTGCATCGGCACGTGCCCGGGGCCTTCGATCATCACCTGCACGTCGTGCGCCCGGGCGATCCCGGTGAGCTCGCCGAGGGTCTCCAGCTCGGCGAACTGGGCGCGGTCGTTGGCGTCGGCGATGGAGCCGGGCCGCAGCCCGTCGCCGAGCGAGAAGGTGACGTCGTACTCGCGGAGGATCTCGCACAGCTCGGAGAAGTGCTCGTACAGGAAGCTCTCCCGGTGGTGCGCCAGGCACCAGGCGGCCATGATCGAACCGCCGCGGGAGACGATCCCGGTGACGCGCTGCGCGGTCAGCGGCACGTACCGCAGCAGCACCCCGGCGTGCACGGTCATGTAGTCCACGCCCTGCTCGCACTGCTCGACCACGGTGTCCCGGTAGATCTCCCAGGTGAGCTTCGCCGGGTCGCCGTTCACCTTCTCCAGCGCCTGGTAGATCGGCACCGTGCCGACCGGCACCGGCGAGTTGCGCAGGATGCGCTCGCGGGTCTCGTGGATCCGCTTGCCGGTGGACAGGTCCATGATCGTGTCGGCGCCCCAGCGAGTGGCCCACACCATCTTCTCGACCTCTTCGGGCACCGAGGAGGTCACCGCGGAGTTCCCGATGTTCGCGTTCACCTTCACCAGGAACTTCTTCCCGATGATCATCGGTTCGCTCTCGGGGTGGCGGTGGCTGGCGGGCAGCACCGCGCGGCCGCGGGCGATCTCGTCGCGGACGAACTCGGCGGGCAGGTCCTCGCGGGCGGCGACGAACTCCATCTCGCGGGTGATCACCCCGGCCTTGGCGGCGGCCAGCTGGGTGGGGTGCTCGCGGTGCCAGCCGTCGCGGGTGCGGGGCAGGCCCGCGTGCACGTCGATGGTGGCGGCGTCGTCGGTGTAGGGCCCGGAGGTGTCGTAGACGTCGAGGTGCTCGCCGTTGCTGAGCTCGATGCGGCGGGCGGGCACCCGCAGGTCGCCGACCTCGCGGTGCACCTTGCGGGACCCGCTGATCGGTCCGGTGGTCACACCAGGGGAATCGGAGTCCACAGAGGACGGTTCAGGACGCACGTCGGCCACGGCCGTTCACTCCCTACGCCGGCATTATCCGGTCAGGTTCGGGCGGTCGGCGGCCCCGGATCGGATGATCCAGCCGCCCTCTCAGCCCGCTTCCGGTGCGAGCTCCCGCGATCAGTTGTCGGCGCCGAGGCTAGCCCCGTGATGCCGCCCTGCCAAGTCCCGGTTCGTGCCGGTGACGGCGAAGCTGATCGACACTAGGCTGTCTAGCAGGGAAAACGAAACCTTGTCAGACCGGGAGGATGCGGTGCGTGACAACACCGGCACAGGAGGTGACCGCGCTGCGAGTGCTGCCCCGGTGCTCCAGGAATCGTCCTGGGAGACGTTCGTCGAGGTCTGGAACGGCCTCGATCTTCCCGAAGGTTGGCGCACGGAGATCATCGAAGAGAGGATCGTGATGTCCCCGCCGCCGGACCAGAACCACGACCTCATCGGCAGCCGCGTGAACAAGGCGTTGGTGCGGGCGTTGCCCGACGATTGGGAGGTCCTGCAGACCCAGGGCATCGCCATGCCGTCGAGCTCGCGGATCGTGGTGCCCGATCTCCTCGTCGTGCTCCGCGAGCGGATGACTCCAGCGGTCGTGCTCCCGGGGGAGGACGCGCTGCTCTCGGTCGAGATCACCTCGAAGAGCAATGCCGACACCGACCGGACGACCAAGCTCCGTGCGTACGCCCAGGCCGGCATCCCGTTCTACTTGCTCATCGACCGCTTCGCGCCGCGTTGGCCCACGATCACCCTGTTCTCCGAGCCGGACGGCGAGAGGCCTACCGCGAATCGCACTCGGTCCCGTTCGGCAAACCGCTCGACCTGCCCGCCCCGTTCACCGTCACCCTGGAAACCGAGGCCTTCCCCCGCTGACCGGCCCCACCCGACCCGACCTCGCGCGACGGGTTCGCGACTCTTTCCTGTCAGCGGCGAAGCCGCTGAGCTGACGACCACCCGATCAACAGGACCACCCGCCACCCACCCCCTGCGGAACGGGAGGAGCTCAATCCTCCTCAGCGAACGGATCGCCTTCGACCGCCGGGTCCCAGGAGAGGCCGGGGACTCCCCAGCCGTTGCGCTTGACGGCCTTCTTCGCGGCCCGCGCGTTCCGCCCGACGAGCCGGGTCAGGTAGAGGTGCCCGTCCAGGTGGTCGGTCTCGTGCTGCAGGCAGCGGGCGAAGAACCCGGTGCCCTCCACCTCGACCGGCGCGCCGTCCACGTCGAAGCCGGTGACCTTCGCCCAGCTCGCCCGGCCGGTGGGGAACGCTTCGCCGGGGACGGACAGGCAGCCCTCCCAGTCGTCCTCGGGGTCGGGCATGGTCTGCGGGATCTCGCTGGTCTCCAGCACCGGGTTGACCACGACGCCGCGGTGCCGGACCCCCTCGTCGTCGGGGCAGTCGTAGACGAAGACCCGCAGGTCCACGCCGATCTGGGTGGCCGCCAGCCCGGCGCCGTTCGCGGCGGTGTTCGTCTCGAACATGTCCTCGACGAGGGTGCGCAGCGCGTCGTCGAACCGCTCGACGGGGCGCGTGGGGTGGTGCAGCACCGGGTCGCCCACGATGCGGATCGGGTGAACAGCCATGCGGCGGAGGGTATCGGTTGCCGTCTCCGGACCGCCTCGGGAGTGGCTGCGCTCGGCTGGGCGCCGCCCGTCGGAGTGATCTTCGCCGAGGTGCCCGCGGATCTCCGCGGAGGGCGTGTTGGCCGCGCACGGCGGGCGGGCGCGCGTGATGTAATGGGCCCGGAATCACACCCGTGTGATTCGGCGAACGCGGGGATCCCCGGATCGCGACGCGAGGAGCCAGATGGACGCCGCCCAGATGCTGACCGTGCACGAGATAGCCCGGCAGTGCGAGGAACTGGCGCGTACCGAGGGTCGCGCGGCGGTGGGCGAACCCGCGTCCGGCAGGCACCTGCGGACGGTCGACCCGCCCACCGAGCCGCTGCCGCGCATCCCCCCCGATGAGTCCACTTCGGACGCTCCGGAGCCCGCGGCGGGGCAGGAGCTCGGCGACCGCGAGCTGAGCATCCTCGCGTTCGAGCGGCAGTGGTGGAAGGGCGCCGGCGGCAAGGAACGGGCCATCCGCGAGCTGTTCGACATGTCCGGCACCCGGTACCACCAGGTGCTGAACGATCTGCTGGACGATCCGGCGGCCGTCCGGGCCGATCCGATGCTGATCAAACGTTTGCGCAAGGTGCGGGCGAGTCGGCAGCGCGCCCGGCAGGCCCGCCGACTGGGAATCGAGTGGCACTGATGACTTCCGGGGAACCCCCGACCAGCCCGTCCGCCGCGAAGATCGGCGGTATCGCCCTCATCGGCGCGGGCGCGCTATCGGCCGTGATCGGCCTGACGACGCTGGTCTCCGGCGGGTCCGACGACGACGCGGCCGCGCCGCCGGTGGACCAGCAGCAGACCTCGGCGCCGCTGCCACCGCTGCCGCCCGCCCCGACGAGTGCCGCGCAGCCGCCCACCTCGTCGGCCGCCGAACCGCCGCCCGCCGCGGAGGAGCCGCCGCAGACGCCCGACCCGGAACCGCAGGTGCCGCCCGCGAACCAGCCGCGCCCGGACTCGCCGGGGTCGGACTCGACCGGGTCGGACCACGCGCGGCAGCGGATCGTGGTGCGGGTCTACAACAACAGCACCATCAAGGGCTTGGCGCACCGGGCCGCGGACGAGTTCCGCGGCGCCGGCTACGAGGTGCCGGAGGTCGGCAACTACTCGCAGGGCGTCATCCCCACCACCACGGTGTACTACCGGCCGGGCACGCCGGAGGAGGCGCAGGCGAAGGAGATCGCCGCCGCGTTCCAGGCCCGCGCCGAACCGCGCTTCGACGGCCTCGCCCCCGCGAGCCCCGGCGTCATAGCGATCATCACGAACGACTACCAGGGCATGCCGAAGGGCAAGTAGCGCGCGGAGCACGGCCCGCCCTCCCCGGCGGGCCGTGCCGCGTCAGCCGCGGCGCTCGGCGTAGGCCGCCAGGGACGCCAGCTGAGCCGGGTCCAGCGAGGGGCGCACCGCGCGGCGGGCGGCCGCCAGGTGCGCGGCCGTCACCTCGGTGGCGCTGAGCGATTCGCGCATCGCGCTCAGCGCCGATTCCCGCACCAGCGCCGCGCAGTCCGCCGCCGAGTAGCCGTCCAGCTCCGCCGCCACCGCCGCCAGGTCCACATCGGACGCCAGCGGCGTGTTCCGCGCCGCGGCGCGCAGGATCTCCGCCCGCGCCGCCCCGTCCGGCGGCGGCACGTGCACCAGCCGCTCCAGCCTGCCGGGCCGCAGCAGCGCCGGGTCGATCAGCTCCGGGCGGTTGGTGGCGCCGAGCACCACGACCTCCCGCATCGGCTCGACCCCGTCGAGTTCGGTGAGCAGCGCCGCCACCACCCGATCGCCCACCCCGGAGTCGCCGGACTGGCCGCGGCGCGGTGCCAGCGCGTCCACCTCGTCGAGGAAGACCAGGGCGGGTGCCGCGTTCTTGGCCCGCAGGAACAGTTCCCGCACGGCCCGCTCGGATTCGCCGACGAACTTGTCCATCAGCTCGGCGCCCTTGACCGACAGCACGTTGAGCCGCCCGCTGCCGGCGAGCGCCCGCACCAGGAAGGTCTTGCCGCAGCCCGGCGGCCCGTACAGCAGCACGCCGCGCGGCGGTTCCACGCCGAGCCGGGTGAACGAGTCCGGGTAGCGCAGCGGCCACAGCACCGCCTCGGTCAGCGACTGCTTCACCTCGACCATGTCGCCCACGTCGTCCAGGGTGAGCCCGCCGGTGCGCAGATCGTCCGATGTGGACATCGACAGCGGCCGGACGGAGGACAGGGCGGCGACGAGGTCCTGCTGCGCGAGGGCCGGTTCGCCGTCCGCGCCACCGCGGTGGCGCAGCGCCGCTCGCACCGCTGATTCGCGGCACAGCGCCAGCAGGTCGGCGACGACGAAACCGGGGGTCCGCGCGGCGAGCTCGCCGAGCTCCACGTCGGCGGCCAGCGGCGTGCCGCGCAGCAGCACTCGCAGCAGCTGCACCCGGGTCGCCGCGTCCGGCAGCCCGATGGTCAGTTCCCGGTCCACCCGGCCGGTTTCGCGCAGCCGCGGGTCCAGGGACTGCGGCTGGGCGCTGGTCACCACGACGGCGAGCCGCCCGGTGCGCATCGCGGCGTCCAGCGCGTCGAGCGCGACCGTCGCCAGCGGCGGCGGTTCGGCGGCGGGCAGCAGGCCGTCGGCGTCGGTGAGCAGCAGCACGCAGTCGCGGCCACCCGCGGCGATGCCGGTGGCGCGGTCCAGCGAGCTCTGCAGGCGCTGGGCGGCGGAACGGGATTCGAGGGCGGCGACGCTGGGCGCGGTGACCTCGACGAGTTCGGCGCCGACCGCGGCCGCCACCGACCGCGCCAGGGTGGCCTTGCCCGCCCCGGGCGGTCCGCTGAGCAGCACGCCGAGCCGGTCGCCGCCGCCGAGCCTGCGCAGCAGCTCCGGTTCCTCGAAGTGCAGCCGGAGCCATTCGGAGAGCCGGGCGGCGGTCTCCTGCGCGCCCGCGAGGTCGCTGACGGGCAGCGCGGGCTCGGGTTCCGCCGCGGCGGCGGGCGCGACGACGGCTGCGGCGGGGGCCGGGGC
>NZ_JAIUKB010000116.1:0-44624 GCF_020176785.1 Saccharopolyspora sp. 6V
CGGTGCGCAGCGCCTGGTTGAAGGTGATCGCGAAGTCCTCGCGCCGCAGCTCCGCGGTGGCCGACGCGGAGGCGCGCGAACCGCCCCACGGGTCCGGCCCGACGCCCGCGTAGTGCGTGTCCAGCACCACCGGCCGCGTGACGCCGCACAGCGTCAGCTCACCGGCGAGCTCCCAGCGCTCACCGCCCGCGGGCCGCAGCCCGGTCGCGGTGAACGTGATCTCCGGGTGCTGCTCCACGTCGAGGAAGTCGGCGGTGCGCAGGTGCGCGTCCCGCTGCTCGTTGGCGGTGTCCACGCTGGCCGCGGTGATCCGCACCGCCACGCCCGTGGACTCGATCGGGTCGCCGACCCGCACCTCCCCGCTGAACTCGGTGAAGCGCCCGTGGATGCTGGTGATGCCGAGGTGGCGGGCGCTGACCCGGATCGACGAGTGCGCCGGATCGATCACCCAGGTCCCCGGCGCGGGCAGCTCGTTGCCGCCCGCCCGGCTCAGCTCCAGCACGCCCAGCGCCGCCTCCTGCCCGTCCCGGACCAGCGTGGTCCGGGCCAGCGGCTCGTAGCCGAGGTTGGTGACGATCGCCGTGTACGTGCCGGGTGCGAGCCCGTCGGCGACGGCGGCGCCGTCCTCCGCGGTCTGCACCCGCGCGGCCTGCGCGCCCGCCCCGTCGATGAGGGTCAACGCAGCTCCCGGCACCGGCCACCCGTCCCCGGTGCGCACCTGCGCCGTCACCGATCCGGCTCCGCTCACCTGCGTACCGCTCCTTCCGCTCCGCACCGCGGTCATGCTCAGTGCCCCAATTCGACGTCGTGCGTGGTGCGCGCCCCGGCGAGCCGCAGCGGTGCCGCGACCGGCGGGTAGCCGGTGGCGATGACCGTGTAGTCCCCGTCGGGCAGGTCGGTGAACGCGTAGCCGCCCTCGGCGTCGGTGGTGACGGCGCTGACGACCTCACCGGCGGCGTCGAGCAGGGTGACCCGGGCGTCCGGGACCGGCAGCCCCAGGTTCGCCGAACGCACCACGCCGGTCAGTGCGGCCCCCGCTTCCAGCTCCACGTCCAGCGCGACCCGCTCGCCGTCCGCGACGGCCACCGGGGTGGCGACCGGGCGGAAGCCCTCGGCGGTGGCGGTCAGCGCGTAGGAGCCGCCGACGAGGTCGGTGAACGCGAAGCTCCCGTCCGGCCCGCTGGCCAGGGAGCCGACGACCTCGCCGCGCAGGTCGGTCAGCACCACGGTGGCCCCGGAGATCTCGCGGTCGCCGCAGTGCACGACGCCGCCGACCCCGCCGGACCCGAACATCCGCACGTCGTGGCGGACCGGCTTGTCGCTGACCACGACCATCGAGGCGGTCGGCTGGTAGGTCCCGGCGGCCGCGATCAGCACGTAGGTGCCGCCGCGGGGGACGTCGAGCCGGTAGCCGCCGTCGGCGTCGGTGCGGGCGCGCTCGACCTGCCTGCCGAGCGAGTCGGTGAGGGTCAGCACCACCCCGGCGACCGGGTTGCCGGTGGAGTCCTGCGCGGACCCCTGCACGTACAGCCCGCCGCCGCTCGTCCCGGCTCCGGCGAGATCGCCGGCCAGGTGCCGCCCGTTCCCGTTGCTCCCGGCGCTCGCTTGCGTCGTTGACCAGGAACGGGAGTGGTTGCCCACAGAGTTGTCCACAGGCTCGCCGAAGTGCGGTGCCGCCGCGTGCGACCCCCCTGCAAGCTGCGCGGAACCACTCTGGCGAGTGAGCGGCGTCGTCTCCGCGCCGACCGAGTTGTCCACAGGAAGCGGTTGGTTGTCCACAGTTTCCACCCGGACTTCGTCTTGGGATTCGATGGTCCGCCGCAGCGGGACCTCCTTGATGAACACCACCGCCAGCAGCGTGATCACCGAGATGCAGGCGGAGACCAGGAAGATGTCGCCGATCGCGTCGCCGTAGGCGGAGCGCACGATCTCCTGCATCGGGCCGGGCAGCGCGTCCACGTTCAGCGAACCGCCGCCCGCTCCGCCCGCGCCGACCGGGATGCCCATCCGCGCCAGGCCGTCGTTGACGTAGTCGGTGACCCGCGAGGCCAGCACCGCGCCCAGCACCGACACCCCGGCGGAACCGCCGAGCGTCCGGAAGAACGTGACGACCGAGGTCACCGAACCGACGTTCTTGCCGGTGGTGACGTTCTGCACCGTCAGCACCAGGTTCTGCATCAGCGAGCCGACGCCGATGCCCATCAGCGCCAGGTAGAACCCGATCAGCACGAGGTTCGTGGTGTGGTCCATGGTCGCCAGCAGGCCCATGCCGACCACGAGCACGATCGAGCCGAAGATCAGGAACGGCTTCACCTTGCCGCTGCCCCGGGAGATGATCTGCCCGGAGATGGTGGAGGACAGGAACAGCCCGAGCACCATCGGCAGCGTCATCAACCCGGCGTGCGTGGGGCTGAAGCTGCGGGCGATCTGGAAGTACTGCCCGAGGAACACCGACCCGCCGAACATGGCGGTGCCGACCGCGACGGTGCCGATGGTCGCCAGCGTCACCGTGGGGTTGCGGAACATGCTCAACGGCACGATCGGTTCCGGGAACCGCGATTCGATGATCATCGCGATGATCAGCGCGACCACGCCACCACCGACGTAGGCGGCGGTCTCCGGCGAGGCCCAGTCGAACTGCTTGCCCGCCATCGAGACCCACACCAGCAGCAGGCTCACGCCGCCGACGAGGAACAGCGCGCCGAACCAGTCGATGCGCACCGGCCGCTTGATGACCGGCAGCTTCAGCGTGCGGCCGAGGACGATGAACGCGATCACCGCGATCGGCACGGTCACCCAGAAGCACCAGCGCCAGCCGAGCCACGAGGTGTCCACGATGAGTCCGCCGACGAGCGGCCCGCTGACCGTGGCGACCGCGAAGGTGGCGCCGATGTAACCGCTGTAGCGACCGCGTTCCCGCGGCGAGACCATCGCGGCGATCACGACCTGGATCAGGGCCTGCAACCCGCCCATGCCGATGCCCTGCACGGCGCGGAACGCGATGAGCTGCGGCATCGTCTGGGCGAACCCGCCGAGCACCGAGCCGAGGGTGAACACGGTGATCGCGATCTGGTACAGCAGCTTCTTGCTGAACAGGTCGGAGAGCTTGCCCCAGATCGGGGTGGAGGCGGTGGAGGTCAGCAGCATCGCCGTGACCACCCAGGTGTACTGGCTCTGGCTGCCGCCGAGGTCGGACAGGATGCGCGGCAGGGCGTTGGACACGATCGTCGAGCTGAGGATCGCGACCAGCAGCGCGAGCATCAGCCCGGACATCGCTTCCAGGATCTGGCGGTGCGTCATGGGCGAGTCGGCGGCGACCTGGTGGCGGCCGCCGTCCCGGTGCGCGGCGGACTCGCCGTCAGCGGGCCGGCCGGTCGGCGGCGAGCTCGTCGACGGGGCTTCGCCGATGGTCGAGCGGGTCATCGAGTTCCTTCCTGGGACGACGCGGCGGGGCGTCGGTCGTCGGCGGGCACCTGCGGCTGGGCCGGGTGCGAGGTTCCTTCGTGGGCCGCGAGGTGCTCGGGGAGCACGGCGCGGCGGAGGTCGGCGGCGGCGGTGTCGAGCAGTTCGGCCAGGTCGCGCACGCGGGAGTCGTCCCAGTCGCTGAGCGCGTGGCTGAGCCATTCGGCGCGGTGCCGCTCGATGCGGACCAGCGCCTGCTCGCCTTCCTCGGTGGCGCGCAACAGGGACACCCGGCGGTCCTGCGGGTCGGCGCGGCGGGTGATCAGCCCGGCGCTTTCGAGCTGGGACACCTGCCTGCTGACCACGGACGCGTCGACGAAGCGGTGCGCGGCGAGCTCGGAGGCCCGCGATTCCCCGCAGTGCACGAGCTCGCCGAGGAGTCCGCTGGCCGCGTACGGCAGGTCGGTCCGGGCTTGCTGGTTGAGGATCTGCACCGCGGTCTGCTTGAGCCCCATCAACGCGCGGAGGGGCCGCAGCAGTTCGCTGCACGTTTCCGGTGTCGGTCCCACGAGCCACTCCTTTAGTTGCTGCACGCAACTATAAAGAGGTTAGTTGCAGAAGGCAACTTATCCAGGAGTGGGACGCCCCACGCCCGCCGCCGGGAATACCGCAGCCGGACGACGAGCCGCGCGAACCCCACCTGCCTTCGACCCCGCCCGGCGGCGTCGTGCCTCTTTCCCGTCAGCGGCGAAGCCGCTGAGCCGCCGACCACCTGACCAACAAGACCACCCGCGGGTTCTCAGCGGTTCCCTCGCGAGGACAGCTTCTTCCCTCGTGGCGGAGCCACTCGGGAAAAAGATCCCGCAGCGAGGGGACCGCTGAGGTTCCGCCACCCCACCCCCACGCAAGGCGAGCCCATAGAGGAGCAAATCAGAACATGCGGTTGAGTTTTGCCAGGAGGCGGGAGAGGTCCTGCAGGTCCTCGGTGCTCCAGTGCGCGAACTCGCCGTGCAGGTGCTTGCGCCGCTGCTTGCGGACCTGCGCCAGCCGGGACCGGCCCGACGCGGACAGCTGGATGCGGCGCGCCCGGCCGTCGTCCGGATCCGGCACCCGCTCCAGCAGGTCCAGCTCGACGAGCGTCGCGATCTGCCTGCTGACCGTCGACTTGTCCAGCCCGGTCCGGTCGGCGACGTCCATGCCGCGCAGCGAACCCGCGTCGTCCACCATCAGCAGCAGGCTGTAGGACGCCGGGTCGAGGTCCGGGTGGACCTGCGAGGCCACGGTCATCGAGAAGTTGCGGGCGCGCCGGAACATCATGACGAGTTCGCGCTCGACCGCTTCGGCCGCGCCCCTGCGCTCCCGGTCCGGCGCGCCCGCACCGGTGGCCGGGCCGTTCGCCGGCGTTTCGATCCGCTCGATCACGGCTGTGTTCTCCGCCCGCCGTCGTGCACTGGCGCGTCGCTCCGCGCGGCACCAGTGTCCCTTTCGCCCAGTGTCCTCCCACTGCAGGGGTGGTCGCGGCCCGCTCCGCCGGGGCTCAGTCGGTGAAGTAGCTGCCTCCCTTGCGCTTCGCGTCGTCGGTCCCCCAGCTGCGCTTGCGCAACATCGGGACCATGCGCGGGATGTGCTTGCGGCAGTGGATGTAGGCCTCCTCCACCTCGACGACCACCCAGCGCTCCGGAGTGCGACCGCGGTCGAACTCGACGGGCAGCTCGGGGTGCCGGGCGCGCAGGTCGGAGTCCTCGACGATCTCCGCGGTGCCGTTGACGTGCAGGCCGATCAGGTCCTCGGTGAAGTCGACCATCAGCATGCCGAGGTGCGGGTTCTCGCTGATGTTGCCGAGGCTGGCCATCACGCCGTTGCCGCGGTACTCGGGGTAGGCGAGGTGGTGGTCGTCGAGGACCTCGATGAATCCGGGCGGACCCGCGCGGAGGCTGGCGTCGCACTCGCCGCCGCCGTCGGCGGTCGCCACGAACGCCATCTCCATCCGCGCGATGAACTCGCGCATCCGGGTGTTGAGGTGGTCGAGGACCTGGTCGTCGTAGAACCGCCGGGCCCGCTTCTCGGTGCCGTGGGCCTCCTGCAGCAGGTGCTCGCCGGTGGAGCCGGGCAGTTCCGCCGCGGGGCGCTCGTCGACCTCGGTGCTCCGGCGCGATCGGCGAGGCGTGTCGGGGCCGGGCGCGGTGCTCGGCGCGGTCGGCCGCCGGTTCGCGTGGTCGGCGCGGCCGCCGCTGGTGGGCTCGGCGGTCTGAGTTTCGGGACGCACGCGCACAGAGTGACATGTGACCGACACGACCCACACCATCAGACGCAGGTTTCCCCGCTACATATCCGACTTTCTCGACGTTGAGTAGTCGAAACGCCCTCAAACGTGGCATCAATAGTGTGAGGACACGACGAAGCGTTATGGTCCTCGACGTCGGGGGACATCACGCAATGCAGCAGTGTGCACCTGACCGGATGCCCACCGACTTCGTGGAGACCGCGACCGAACCATGTCAGCGAACGCCGTACTGAGCCCGGGCCCCCGTCCGAACCGGCCGACACCGGAACGCGCGAGCCAGATGGTCCACCTGATCCGGGAGAGCTGGGCCGGCATCGACGCTCGTTCCGACGAAGTCGCCAGGTTCTTCTACGCCATGCTGTTCAGCATCGCGCCGAACACCCGCGAGCTGTTCTCCGCCAACATGGAGACCGTCCGCGACCGGCTGATGCGGGCGCTCGTGCACATCATCCAGATGATCGACCGGCCCGACGACCTGCTGCCGTTCCTGCACCAGCTCGGCCGGGACCACCGGAAGTTCGGCGTCGTCTCCCAGCACTACGAAGCCGTCGGCACCGCCCTGCTCGCCGCCATCAAGAAGCACTCCGGGCCCGCCTGGACCCAGGAGGTCGAACGCGCCTGGGCCGAGGCGTACACCGTGATGGCCACCGCCATGATCAGCGCGGCGAACGAGGACGACGGGCCCGCCTGGTACGACGGCGAAGTCATCGGCCACACCCGCCTCAACCGCGAACTCGCGGTGATCCGGGTCGAGACCGATCACCCGGTGCCCTACCACCCCGGCCAGTACGTCAGCGTCGAAGTCCCGCAGCGGCCGCGGCTGTGGCGGTACCTGAGCCCGGCCAACATGCCCGGCGAGGACGGCGTCCTCGAATTCCACGTCCGCGCCGTCGACGGCGGCTGGGTCAGCCGCGCGCTCGTCGGCCACGCCCAGCGCGGCGACCGGTGGCGGATCGGCTCACCGATGGGCCAGCTGCACGTGGACCGGGAGAACCCGCGGGACGTGCTGATGATCGCGGGTGGCACCGGGCTCGCCCCGATGCGCGCCATCGTGGAGGACCTCGCCCAGTACGGCGAGAACCCGCAGGTCCGGCTGTACTACGGGGGCCGCACCCGCGAAGACCTCTACGACCTGGCGAACCTGCAGCGGGTGGCGATGACCAACCCGTGGTTCACCGTCGTCCCGGTCCTGGAGCAGGACCCGAGCGCGACCGGCGCCGAGCAGGGATCGCTGGCCGACGCCGTCGCCCGCCACGACTGGTCGCAGCGGGAAGTGCTGATCAGCGGCTCCCCGGCGATGGTCCGCGCCACGGTGTCGAAGCTGCTGGTCACGGGAGTCCCGCTGGACCAGATCCACTACGACCCGTTCTCCTTGGACTGATCTCCGCGCGCCCGCGGCGGGTCGCGCAGAGGTCGCCGGGGTTCCGCCGTCCGAGCTCGTCGCGGCGGGGCCGGGCGGACGATCAGCGGCGGGAGTCCGGTTTCCAGACGACCAGGGCGGTCTCCTGGTGCACGGGCACGAGGTCCCGGCGGTAGGAGGCGTGCACCCGCGCCGCGGTCTGCTCGGCCGCGGCGTGCGCGGCGGTGAGCTCCTCCAGCAGGCCCTGCACCTTGTCGCGCAGGGCGTCCACCTCGTTCTCCAGCTCGATGATCCGCTTCACGCCGGCGAGGTTGACGCCTTCCTCCTGGGAGAGCCGCTGCACCTCGCGCAGCAGCGCGATGTCCCGCGCCGAGTAGCGCCGCCCGCCGGCCGGGGTGCGCCCCGGCGAGACCAGCCCGAGCCGGTCGTAGCTGCGCAGCGTCTGGGCGTGCAGCCCGGAGAGCTCCGCGGCCACCGAGATCACGAACATCGGCGTGTCCTCGTTGGCCCCCGGCGGGAATCCGATCGTGACGTTCAGCCGCGAGCTTCGTGGACCGTCACCCATGACTACCTCCCGAGCAGCTCGTCCCACTCCGCACGCGGATCGTGGTCCGCCGTGGCCTCCGCGTAGGACCGCAGCGCCTCCGCCGCCGCGTCGTCCAACTTGGACGGCACCGCGACCTGCAGCGTGACCAGCAGGTCACCGCTGCCACCCGCCTTCCGGCCGACGCCCTTGCCGCGCACCCGCAGCGTCCGGCCGCTCGCGGTGCCCGGCTGCACCTTCAGCGAGACCTTCCCGTCGAGCGTCGGCACGGTCAACGTAGTGCCCAGCGCCAGCTCGGGGAAGGTCACCGGACAGGTGACGGTGAGATCATCACCGGATCGTCCGAACACCCGGTGCGGGTTGACGTGGACGACCACGAACAGGTCACCCGCCGCCGCGCCGTTGCGCCCGGGTTCGCCCTGACCGGCCAGCCGGATCCGCTGTCCGTCGTTGACCCCGGACGGGATCCGCACGGTCAACGTGCGGGTGCGGGTCGCGACTCCTTCGCCCCGGCAGTCCGGGCACGGGTCGTCGATGATCTGCCCGCGGCCGCGGCAGTCCGGGCAGGGCTCGCTGAACGCGAACGCGCCCTGGTTCCGGGTCACCAGGCCCGCACCGGAGCAGGTGCTGCAGGTGCGCGCCCGGGTTCCCGGCTTCGAGCCGGACCCGTGGCAGGTCAGGCAGGTGGCCGGGCTGGACAGCCGCAGCGGCACGGTCGCGCCGCGGACCGCCTCGGCGAAGTCGATGCGGACCTCGGTCTCCACGTCGGAGCCGCGCTGCGGCCTGCTCGCGCCGGCGGTACCGCCGCGGCGACCGGCGCCACCGCCGCCGAACAACCCGCCGAACAGGGCGCCGAGCCCGCCGGCGCCACCGCCGCCGGGGCGCGGCCCGGCGCCACCGCCGAACAGGTCGCCCAGGTCGAACCCGCCCGCGCCACCGGTGCCCGCGCCGCCGCCGAAACCGCCGAAACCGCCCTGGCCACCGCCGAAACCGCTGCCGAACAGCCGGCGCGCCTCGTCGTACTGCTTGCGCTTCTCCGGGTCGGAGAGCACGCCGTAGGCCTCGGAGACCGCTTTGAACTTGGATTCGGCGGCGCTGTTGCCGGGGTTGGCGTCGGGGTGGTTCTCCCGCGCCAGCTTCCGGTACGCCTTCTTGATCTCGTCAGCGCTCGCGTCGGACGAGACGCCCAGCTCGCCGTAGAAGTCCTTGTCGAGCCATTCCCTGGCACTCACCGGGCGCCCCTCCTTCCGCTTCGCTGTCGCACTGCACCGGCCTCGGCCGGCATGGTCGTCGCCGTCGGCGCGAACCCGACCCCGCCCGGCCGCGATGGCCAGGCGAGGCCACGCGGGACGCGGCCTCCCGTATCGGTCGTGCCGCGTTCCGCCGAGCGGGGTCGTGATCTCACTGTGCCGTGTCCTCGCCGGTCTCGGCACCGCTCTCCGGTGGTGCCGCCGCTTCCGGCTCGTGATCGGTGACGGCGACCATGGCGGGCCGCAGCACCCGGTCGCCGAACCGGTAGCCACGCCGCATGACGGTCGTGACGGTCGGTCCGGACACCTCCGAGGAGGTCGTGTGCTGCACGGCCTCGTGCACCGACGGGTCGAACTCGTCGCCCTCGGCGCCGAAGGCCACCAGGCCCGCGTTGTTCAGCGAACCGACGAGCTTGTCGGCCACCGCCTTGAACGCGCCGGTGAGGTCACCGTGCGAATCGGCCCGCTCCAGGTCGTCGAGCACGGTGAGCAGGTCACCGACCACCGACGCCTTGGCCGCGTTGACGACCGATTCGCGGTCGCGCTCGGTGCGCCTGCGGTAGTTGGCGTACTCGGCGGTGACCCGCTTGAGGTCCTCGGTGAGCTCGTCGACCTGCTTGCGCAGCTCGGCGTCCGCACCGTCCTCGGCCTCGGGCGCCTCCTCGGCGGCGGCGCCTTCACCGACCTTGGCAAGTTCCTCGTCCAGCGTGCCGGACATGCTCTCCGCCACCTGCCCCTGCTCGGTGGCGGCCCGGGGTTCACCGGTCTGCGGATCGATCCGCCTGCGGTCCCGGACCACCACCGGCTCCTGTTCGTCCTGCGGCGACTGCTGCCGGTCGGAGTCGCCTGAGCTCTCGGTGGTCACTTCTTCTTCTTTTCGTCCTCGTCGTCCACGATCTCGGCGTCCACCACGTCCTCGGCGCCACCGCTGGTCGCACCGGCGCCGGCGGTCGCACCCGCCGCGTCACCGGCCGCACCGGCCGCACCGGCGGCACCGGCCGCGGCGTCGGCACCCGCGTCGGCGTAGAGGGCCTGGCCCAGCGCCTGGGACTCGGTGGCCAGCTTCTCGACCCCGGCCTTGATGGCGGCGACGTCCTCGCCCTTCAGGGCTTCCTTGACCTCGTCGACGGCCGACTTGACCTTGGTCTTGGTCTCCTCGGGCAGCTTCTCGTCGTTGTCGGTGAGGACCTTCTCCGTCTGGTAGACGAGGGTCTCCGCCTGGTTGCGGGCCTCCGCCTCCTCGCGGCGGTTCTTGTCCTCCTCGGCGTGCGCCTCGGCGTCGGAGACCATCCGGTCGATGTCCTCCTTCGGCAGCGCGGAGCCGCCGGTGATGGTCATCGACTGCTCCTTGCCGGTGCCGAGGTCCTTCGCGTTGACGTGCACGATGCCGTTGGCGTCGATGTCGAAGGAGACCTCGATCTGCGGCACGCCCCGCGGCGACGGCGGCAGCCCGGTGAGCTCGAACATGCCGAGCTTCTTGTTGTGCGCCGCGATCTCGCGCTCGCCCTGGAAGACCTGGATCTGCACCGACGGCTGGTTGTCGTCCGCGGTCGTGAAGGTCTCGGAGCGCTTGGTCGGAATCGTGGTGTTGCGCTCGATCAGCTTGGTCATGATGCCGCCCTTGGTCTCGATGCCCAGGGACAGCGGGGTGACGTCCAGCAGCAGGACGTCCTTGACCTCACCGCGCAGCACACCGGCCTGCAGGGCGGCGCCGACGGCGACGACCTCGTCCGGGTTCACGCCCTTGTTCGGCTCGCGACCACCGGTGAGCTCCTTGACGAGCTCGGTGACCGCGGGCATCCGGGTGGAGCCGCCGACGAGCACGACGTGGTCGACGTCGGCGACCTTCACGCCCGCGTCGCGCACCACGGCCTCGAACGGCTTGCGGGTGCGCTCCAGGAGGTCGGAGGTGATGCGCTGGAACTCCGCACGGCTCAGGGTCTCGTCGAGGAACATCGGGTTCTTCTCGGAGTCCACCGTGATGTACGGCAGGTTGATGTTGGCCGTGGAGGAGCTGGACAGCTCGATCTTGGCCTTCTCCGCGGCTTCCTTGATCCGCTGCAAGGCCATCTTGTCCTTGGTCAGATCGATGCCGTTGGAGGTCTTGAACTTCTCGACCAGCCAGTCGACGATGCGCTCGTCCCAGTCGTCGCCACCGAGGTGGTTGTCACCGCTGGTGGCGCGGACCTCGACGACGCCCTCGCCGATCTCCAGCAGGGACACGTCGAACGTGCCGCCACCGAGGTCGAAGACGAGGATCGTCTGCTCCTTCTCGCCCTTGTCGAGGCCGTAGGCCAGCGCGGCGGCCGTCGGCTCGTTGACGATGCGCAGCACGTTGAGGCCCGCGATCTGGCCGGCCTCCTTGGTGGCCTGGCGCTGGGCGTCCTCGAAGTAGGCCGGGACGGTGATCACCGCGTCGGTGACGTCGTCGCCCAGGTAGGCCTCGGCGTCGCGCTTGAGCTTCATCAGCACTCGCGCGCTGATCTCCTGCGGCGTGTACGCCTTGTCGTCGATGTCCGTCTTCCAGTCGGTGCCCATGTGGCGCTTGACCGACCGGATGGTGCGGTCCACGTTCGTGACCGCTTGGTTCTTCGCTGGCTGACCCGTGAGGATCTCGCCGTTCTTCGCGAAGGCGACGATGGACGGCGTCGTCCGCGAGCCCTCGGAGTTGGCGATGACCGTCGATTCACCGCCTTCGAGGACGGAAACGACGGAGTTGGTCGTCCCCAGGTCGATGCCGACCGCTCGCGCCATGGATGGTTCCTCCTGCTTCCCTGATCTTGCGCCCCGGACCGGGTAGTCCGTTGAGCCTTGCCGACTCAAGTTTTACCCCCGGCCCGCTCCGGTCGTCAAACCGGGTTGAGCGCACTTCGCTCAACGTTTCTGCCTGGACAACGCCTGAGCTGCGGCGGAAGTTCCCGGGAAGCCGTCGAGATCCGGGTCACGCACCCGGCGCGCGGCCGTCAGGCGGCGGAGACGCGGACCGAACCGGTCCCGGTCCGCAGGTCGAGCCGTCGCGGCGAGCCCGGATCGGTGGCCACCTCGACGTCCTGCGAACCGAGGCCCGCCGCCGCGTCCACCCGGTACGCGCCGTCGGGCACGACTACCGCGACGGTGCCCGTCCCGGTCTCGGCCCGCACGCTGCGCGGCGCGGTGAGCTCCAGGTCGATGGAGCCGGTGCGCGCCTCGGCCACGACGTTCGCGCCGGCGAGCCCTTCGCCGTCGATCCGGCCGGTCCCGGTGGACACCGCCACGTCGCCGCCGAGCTCGCGCAGCTCGACGCCGCCCGCGCCGCTGCGCACCCGCACCGGTCCGGCGACCTCGGAGATCCGCACCTCGCCCGCGCCCGCTTCGAGCCGGGCGGAGGCCATGCCGTCGACCTCCAGGGCTCCCGCGGCGCCGCCGCCCTCGACCGGGACCGCGGCGGGCAGGTCCACCTCGTAGTCCACCGAGCAGTCGTCCGGGCAGCCGGGCAGCACGAGCACGCCGCCTTCGACGCGGTGCAGCACCGCCGCGTCCGGCGGCCGGTCGCGGGCCCGTTCGCGCACCTCGCCGCGCCCGCCCGGCACGTGCCGGACCACCACGTCCCCGTCGGTGCGGTCGAGGCGCACCGAGCTGATGCCGGGCAGCTCCGCGATGACCTCGGACCGCTCGCCCCGGTCCGCGCGCCCGCCGCCCCAGCGCACCTCGCCGCCGTTCCAGCGCCAGCCGACCTCGTCGTGCTCGGCCCGGTCGCACCCGATGACCAGCCCGGCCACCAGCAGGCAGGCCGCACCCGCGGCCGCGAGTCCCGTTCGCACCACGCACCTCCAGCTCGGCCCGCACGGTAACGACCGCGAGCCGCCCCCGACCGGATGATCGCGGGTGCGTCGCCCGACCGGGTCAGCCGACCTCGGCGCCCAGCGGCCGGAGCAGGAAGCGCAGCACCGGCTCGAAGTCCGCGGCACCCGGCGGTTCGTCGGCGATCAGCGCCTGCATCAGCAGCCCGTCCACCGCGGCGAAGAAGGCGGTGACCACCTCGGGGGGTACGTCGAGCCCGCGGTCCACCTGCCCCGCGGCGACCTCGATCCACCGGCGGGCGGCCGGGCGCAGCGCGGGCCTGCGGGCGGCCAGCAGGTACAGCTCGTACTCGGCGATGGTCCGCGCCCGCCTGCCGTCGACGAGCAGCGCGAGGTTCTCCGCGATGGTCCGCGCCCACGCGCCCGCGTCCGCCGGGGTGCGGGCGCGCATCCGCCCGATGTCGGCGACGAGCAGGTCGACGCTCTCCAGCAGCGTCGCGACCAGCAGCTCGTCGATCCCGGTGAAGTAGTAGGAGATCGACGCGGCGGGCACGCCCGCCTCGCGGGCGATGGCGCGATGGCTGGTCCCGGCGATCCCGTCGCGCTCGACGACGCGGAGGGTGGCGTCGAGGATCGCGCGCCTGCGGCGTTCGCCCTTGGCGCGGCGGCCGTCGGTCCCGGCGGTCAATGCGCGCCGCCCAGCTCCAGCGCCACCACACCGCCGATGATCAGCGCGAGGCCGCCGAGCTGCACCGCGGTGATGCTCTCGCCGAGGAAGGCGACGCCGATGAGCGCGATCAGCGCGACGCCGGCCCCCGACCAGATCGCGTACACCACGCCGACCGGCAGCCCGGCCTTGAGCACCAGCCCGAGCGCGGCGAACGCGGCGCCGTAGCCGAGCACGACCAGCACCGAGGGCAGCGGCCGGCTGAACCCCTCGGAGAGCTTCAGCGAGACGGTGCCGACCACCTCGGAGCAGATCGCCATCGCCAGCAGCAGGTACGCCACCCGGTCCCCCTCGGAGAAAGTTGAACAGTCGCCCTAGTTCTTTCTCCCGAAGGTTACGCCTGCTCCCGGCGGGCGGGGCAGGACCGGTCAGCGCTCCAGCCGACGCGCATCCGGCTCGTCGTCCCCGTTCTCGTCGTCCCCGTCCTCGTCGCACCCGGAGCCGTCGGAGTCGCCGTGCCCGAACAGCGCTTGCGAGACGAGCACGACGGCCCAGATGCCCAGCGGGAAGATCGGGAAGAAGAAGATCGGGCCGCCGCCGGCCAACGAGATCACCGCCCAGATCCCGACCAGCAGGAACCCGGTCTGCGCCCAGTCCCGCCACTCCTTGCGGAGCCGGGGCGCGCGGGACCGCTTCGCGGGCGGTGCGGCGGCCTCCGCGGCGGCGGGCAGGTCCGCGGTGAGCGGCACCAGGTCGGCCCGGGTGACGGCCGCGTAGGCGTCGCGGACCCGCTCGTCGTACTCGGCCAGGCCCAGCCGACCTTCGTCGAAGGCCGTCCGCAGCCGCTCGGCGACCTGCTCGCGGTCGGCGTCGGAGGCGCGCACGGCGGGCTGCTCGGCGTCGTCCATCGTCTTTCCCCCATGATCCCGATGACGTCGCGACCAGGGCGGTCGCCGCTCATCCGAGAGGCCTCGAGGATACGCCGCGGCACCTCCGCGGGAGGCCGCGTCGATCAGGTGGCGGCCGGTGCGGGCGATAAGTGGCGAACGTCGCACCCGCCCCCGCCGGGCGGCGCACGGCGGGGTCGGCCGCCCGGCGGTGGCGCGGAGCGGGCCGGGATGTCGCGCCCAGCAGCGAGAACGCGGCACTCGGTGCCACTGCGCGGTGGCCGCCACCACGGCGAACATCCCCCCACGCGCAAAGCTGCACGATCGCCCAACTAGTTTTTCGGCAGGGCGTTGCGCAGAATCACCCCGTTCCCACCACGCCGGAGCCCCGCTGGTTACCGATCGGTAATAAGGCGTACGCTCCTCAAACGGACAACCCCCGAACATGGAGGCCGCGAGCATGGGTGCGCTGCAGCTGGTCCTGGGCCTGATCTGCCTGGCCGTGACGGCCGTCGCGGTGGTCATGGTCGTCAGGACCGTGCGGCGGATGATCTCGTCCATCCGCCTCGGACAACCCGACCCGACCAGGCGCGGCCCGTTCGGGGCGAGGTTCGGCAACATGGTCAAGGAGATCTTGGGCCACACCAAGATGCTCAAGTTCGGCCACGTCGGCGTCGCGCACTGGTTCGTGATGGTCGGTTTCGGCGGCCTGAGCCTGAGCGTGCTGGAGGCCTACTTCGAGGTCTTCGTGCCGACCTTCGAGACCCCGCTGCTGAGCTGGTTCGGCCCGTGGAACCTGATCGTCGAACTGCTGGGCATCACCACGGTGCTCGGCGGGTTCTGGCTGATCGGGGTGCGCCAGCTGAACCACCCGCGCCGCGCGGACCGGGTGTCCCGGTTCGAGGGCTCGAACTTCGGCCAGGCGTACTTCGTCGAGGCCGTCGTGGTCCTCGAAGGCTTCGGGATCATGGGCCTGCGGGCGTTCAAGCAGGCCTCCGGGCTGTTCGAGGCACCGTTCTGGTCCTCGCCGCTGACCTACGCGCTGGGCGGCATCCTCCCGTCGAGCACCGCCGCCATCTCGATCTTCGCCGGGTTCAAGATCCTGTCCGCGATGATCTGGGTGATCGTGATCGCCTCGAACATCACGATGGGCGTGGCCTGGCACCGCTTCACCGCGTTCTTCAACATCTACTTCAAGCGCGAGGCCGGCGACGGCCGGGCGCTGGGCGCGTTGCAGCCGATGATGTCCGGCGGCAAGGAGCTCGACTTCGAAGAGGCCGACCCGGACGAGGACGTCTTCGGCGTCGGCAAGGTCGAGGACTTCAAGTGGAAGGGCTGGCTGGACTTCACGACCTGCACCGAGTGCGGTCGCTGCCAGTCCCAGTGCCCCGCCTGGAACACCGCGAAGCCGCTGTCGCCGAAGCTGCTGATCACCTCGCTGCGCGACCACGCCTACGCCAAGGCCCCGTACCTGCTCGCCGGTGGCAGCAAGGACATGGCAGGCGACGAGGTCGGCATCACCGGTGAGGGCGCCGAGGAGAAGCTCGCGGGAATCAACGCGCTGGCGCTGGCCGAGGCGGAGCGCCCGCTGGTCGGCGGCCCCGACGAGATGGGCGTCATCGACCCCGAGGTGCTGTGGGCCTGCACCTCCTGCGGCGCCTGCGTCGAGCAGTGCCCGGTGGACATCGAGCACGTCGACCACATCGTCGACATGCGCCGCTACCAGGTGCTGATCGAGTCGAACTTCCCCACCGAGCTCGGCGGGATGTTCAAGAACCTGGAGAACAAGGGCAACCCGTGGGGCCAGAACGCCAAGGACCGGCTGAACTGGACCGAGGACCTGGACTTCGAGGTCCCCGTCTTCGACGGTGAGCTCGAAGACGACACCGAGTACGTGTTCTGGGTCGGCTGCGCGGGCGCCTTCGAGGACCGCGCGAAGAAGACCACCCGCGCGGTCGCCGAACTGCTGCACATGGCCGGGGTCAAGTACACCGTGCTCGGCGGCGAGGAGACCTGCACCGGCGACCCGGCGCGGCGCGCGGGCAACGAGTTCCTGTTCCAGATGCTCGCCCAGCAGAACGTCGAGGTGCTGAACTCGGTGTTCGAGGGCCGCGAGCCCGGCAAGCGCAAGATCGTCGCGACCTGCGCGCACTGCTTCAACAGCCTCGCCAACGAGTACTCGCAGCTCGGCGGGAACTTCGAGGTCGTGCACCACACCCAGCTGCTGAACAAGCTGGTGCGGGAGAAGCGCCTCGTCCCGGTCGCCCCGATCGCCGAGGACGTCACCTACCACGACCCCTGCTACCTGGGCCGCCACAACAAGGTCTACACGCCGCCGCGCGACCTGGTCGGCGCCTCCGGCGCGAACTTCCGCGAGATGCCGCGGCACGGCGACCGCTCGATGTGCTGCGGCGCCGGCGGCGCCCGGATGTGGATGGAGGAGAAGACCGGCAAGCGCATCAACGTGGAGCGCGTCGACGAGGCGCTGGGCACCGCGCCCCAGAAGATCGCGACGGGCTGCCCGTTCTGCCGCGTGATGCTCAACGACGGCCTCACCGCCCGCCAGAACGAAGGGGCGGCTTCGGAGAGCGTCGAGATCATCGACGTCGCGCAGCTGCTGCTCTCCTCGGTCAAGCGCGGCGGCGACGGCGCCTCCGCCCCGGTCGCCGACGGCTCCGCGGAGACCGGCGGTGCCGAGACCGGTGGCGAGGCCGAAGCCAACGGCAAGGCCGACGTCCCCACCGACGCCGAGCCGACCGGCACCCCCCTCCCGGACCAGGACAAGTCCGAGAACTGACCCCGGACGCGCAGGAGGGGCAAGCCCACCGTGGGGCCGCCCCTCCTGTCATCCAGCCCCGGTCCGCTTCGCTGCGCGGACCGGATCACTAGCCGACCGTGCTCAGCCTGCCAGCTTTCCGGCGACGTACTCGCTCACCGGCATCCCCTTGTGGTGACCACCAGGCTTGAGGATGTTGCTGCCGTTGCCGCTGCCGTTCCCGTTGCCGCTGCCGTTCCCGTTGTCGTTGTCAGCACCGTTGCCGTTCAAGCCGCCTTCGTGCACGCCCACGTTGGTGCCGTCCTGGTTGTTGGTGACGTACCCGTCGGCGAGCGCCGCGGGGGCGGCGAGGGCGCTCAGGCCGAGCACGATTCCGGCGGTGGCTGCGGTCTTCGCGAACTTCGAGAGCTGCATGACTACCTCTCCGTCGTCCTGTGGGTGTGGCGCCGAGCTGTGTCGATCGCCGCATCCAGTCCTACGGGGTGAAGGTCGACTCAGCGCGCTTTACCTCGATCTTCCACCCGTCCCAGTGGTCCTAATCGCGAGAACGGGGGGATTTCGACGCCGCTGGCCACGAGCGGTGATCAGCCCCCGGCCGGGTGGCCGCGACCGCGATCGACTCGAGCTCACCGCGGCGCTGAGCGGCGGACACCGCACGCGGGAAGGCGCCCCGGAGATACCCGGGGCGCCTTCGCGACGGTGGAGGGGAGCGGTCAGCTGCCCATCTCCTCCAGGGAGCGGCCGTTGGTCTCCTTGAGGTAGCGGAGCACGAACACCAACGAGATCAGCGCGAACGCCGCGTACATGAAGTACGTCGCGGGCAGGTTCCAGTCCCGCAGGCTCGGGAAGCTCACCGTGACCAGCCAGTTCGCCACCCAGTTCGTCATGGTGCCGACGGCCAGCGCCGCGGCGCGGATGCGCGGCGGGAACATCTCGCCGAGCAGCACCCACAGCACCACGCCCCACGAGGCGGCGAAGAACAGCACGAACGCGCTCGCCGAGATCAGCGCGACCACGCCCCAGCTCGGCGGCAGCACCGCGTCCTCGCCGACGACCTGCGCGAAGCTGAACGCCCAGCCGGTGACCGCCAGCGAGACGGCCATGCCGATCGAACCGATCACCAGCAGCGGCTTCCGCCCGATCTTGTCGACCAGCGCGATCGCGATGAACGTGCCGACGATGTTCACGATCGAGGTGAACAGGCTCAGCAGCAGCGAGCTGCTCTCCTCGATGCCGACGGACTGCCACAGCGAGGACGAGTAGTAGAAGATCACGTTGATGCCGACGAACTGCTGCAGCGCGGCGATGGCCATGCCGACCCAGACGATCGGCAGCACGCCGAACCCGCCGCGCAGGTCCGAGAACCGCGGCTTGCGCTCGCCGAGCACCCGCCGGATCTCGGCGATCTTGCCGTCCACGTCGCCCGGCTCGATCCCGCTGAGGACCTCGCGGGCCTTGTCGTCCCGGCCGGCGGCCACCAGGTAGCGCGGCGACTCCGGGATCATCGAGGCCAGCACCAGGTACACCAGCGCGGGCACCGCCGCGACGCCGAGCATCCACTGCCAGGCCTGCAGCGGCCCCAGCTCGTTGGAGGCGCTGCCGCCCGCGGCCTCGGCCAGCCCGTAGTTGACCAGCTGGGACAGCGCGATGCCGAGCACGATCGCCAGCTGCTGCAACGAGGTCAACCGGCCGCGGTACGCGGCGGGCGCGACCTCCGCGATGTAGGCGGGCGCGATCACCGACGCGATGCCGATGGCGATGCCGCCGACGATGCGCCAGATCGCCAGGTCCCAGATGGCGAACGGGACGGCGGAGGCGATCGCGCTGATCACGAACAGCACCGCGGCGATCTGCATGACCCGGATCCGGCCGATCCGGTCGGCCAGTCCACCGGCGATGCCGGCACCGACCGCCGACCCCAGCAGCGCCGAGGAGACGACCAGCCCCGTCATCGCGGAACCGACCTGGAAGTAGCTCTGGATGGCGTCGACCCCGCCGTTGATCACCGAGGTGTCGTAGCCGAAGAGGAAACCGCCGAGCGCCGCCGCGCTCGCGATCATCACGACGTGCCCCAGGTGCCCGGTCGAGGCACCGGGGTCGCGCGACTGCGTAACCGACATCGAGTTCTCCTGTGCCCGCTCGCCGGTCTGCCTCGCTGCACACCTGGGGAGAGCGCCGGGCTCTGGGGACTTTAGGGTCTGAACCACCTCTTTTCTTCCTCGATTCAGGGTGAGGATGCTCACCGTGGCGACTGAATCGGTCACGTGGTAGTCACGTGCGCACGCAACGTTGCCGCACGAGCCCTCCTGCCTGCGAGAACAGGACATTCCACGCGAAGGGCGGGCCGTTCGGCGAACGCCCCCCCCTCGGCGGCACGGCGTGCGGAGGCGTCAGTCGCGGCGGGTGTCGACCCGCTGGAAGTTCAGGTGCGCGCGCGACGGCGTGGGCCCGCGCTGGCCCTGGTACCGGGAACCCGCGCGGGTCGTGCCGTACGGGTGCTCCGCGGGGCTGGAGAGCCGGAACAGGCACAGCTGCCCGATCTTCATGCCCGGCCACAGCGTGATCGGCAGGTTCGCCACGTTCGACAGTTCGAGGGTGATGTGCCCGGTGAACCCGGGGTCGATGAACCCGGCGGTGGAGTGCGTGAGCAACCCGAGCCGGCCCAGCGAGGACTTGCCCTCCAGCCGCCCGGCCAGGTCGTCCGGCAGCCGCACCGCTTCGAAGGTGGAGCCGAGCACGAACTCGCCGGGGTGCAGCACGAACGGATCTTCGCCGGTGACCTCCACGGGCGAGGTCAGCTCGTCCTGCTGCTGCGAAGGATCGATGTGGGTGTACTTCGAATTGTCGAAGACCCGGAAGAAGCGGTCCAACCGGACGTCGATGCTGGACGGCTGGATCATGGCGACGTCGAACGGTTCGAGTTCGAGTCGTCCTTGGTCCAGCTCTGCACGCAGGTCCCGGTCGCTCAGCAGCACGTGGGCAAGCGTATCCGGAGGCCCCCTGGCGATCTTCGGCCGCCTGCCGTGCTAGAGTTGGCCGCGCCGGGAACGGCGAATGCGGATGTAGTTCAATGGTAGAACATCAGCTTCCCAAGCTGAATACGCGGGTTCGATTCCCGTCATCCGCTCAGAACACGAAGGCCCAGCTCACACGATGTCCACATCGGAGCTGGGCCTTCGTCGTACCTGCGGTCGTCCCGGTTCAGCGGGGCGGCACGAGGCGGTCGAGCTCGTCGAGGACGCGGCGCCACGGGATCTGCTGGCCGAGCCCGCTGCGCGGTTCGTGCGCGGCCCACCACCGCTCGCCGGTCAACAGGTGCACGCCCGCGTCCTGCAGCGCCGAGGTGTGCCACTTCCACGCCGGGTGGCGGTGGTGCGCGGCGTTGACCGTGGGGAACACGACCACCGGTGCCGTGCCCGCGCCGACCGCTTCGACCGCGGTGGTCAGCGCTTGGCTGTCGCCGAGGCCGAGCGCGAGCTTGCTGACCGTGTTCGCCGTCGCCGGGCACACCAGGTAGCAGTCGATCGGCGGGTGCGGGCTGGGTTCGGACGGCATCCGCGACGCCACCCGGCACGGCAGGCCGGTGAGCTCCGCGATCCGGTCGAGTTCCCCGGAAGCCGCGAGCCACGCGCCCGCGGTCGGGGTGAGCGTCACCGCGACCCGCCAGCCGCGGGACAGCGCGGGTTCGACCAGCTCGGCGCGGATGTGCTCCACCCCGCCCGCGGCCGAGCCGATCAGGGCCAAGGTGCGCGTCGTGTCGATCATGCCGCCATCATCGCCGACGCCGCCGCCCCGCGCGCCGGTCCGATCAGATCGGCGGCCGCGGGTCGTACTGGATGCCGCGGCGCACCTCGCGGGCCCGCTCCACCCCGGCGAGCCGGGACACCAGGTGCAGCGCCATGTCGATGCCCGCCGAGATCCCCGCCGCGGTGACCAGGTCGCCGTCGTCGACGAAGCGGTCGTCCGGGCGCACCCGCGCGGTCGGCTCCAGTTCCGCCAGCAGCTCCAGCGAGCGCCAGTGCGTCGTCGCGGGACGCCCCGCCAGCAGCCCCGCCGCGGCGAACACCAGCGAACCGGTGCACACGCTGGTCAGCAGCGGGACCGCGGCGCGCTGCTCCCGCACCCACGCGAGGTGTTCCGCGTCGCGCAGCATCGGCCGGGTGCCCTGGCCGCCGGGGTGCAGCAGCACGTCGAGCTCCGGCACATCCGCGAACGAGTGTCCTGATCGGACGGTCAAGCCCTTGGCGCACGCGATCTCGCCGCCGTCGCGGGAGAACGTGCGCACCTCGTAGCCGTCCGCGGGGAACGTCCGCGTCCAGAACGACAGGACTTCCCACGGCCCGAGCGCGTCGAGCTCCTCCACGTCCGGGAACAGCAGGATCCCGATCTGCTTCGCCATGCCGTGCTCCTCACCTCGTGCCCGCGACCGCTCCGGCCCCGCGCGCCGACCGCCGCGCGGCGCCGCTGCTGGAGGAGTCGCTCCGGCGGTGCGGAAGGTTCCCGGGGAACCCGGTTCAGCCGCGCACGTGCTGGGCGGCGGTGCGGGCGGCGGCCTGCACGGCCCGCCGGTCCACGCGCGTCGGTTCCCGGTCGCGCAGCACCTCCTCGCCCGCCACCCAGACGTCGCGCACGCAGCGGGAACCGGCCGCCCACACCAGGTTCGACAGCAGCTGCTCGTCAGGGGTGTCGATGCCGGTCGCGAACGCCGGGTCGTCCACGTCCAGGTGCACGACGTCGGCCCAGCGCCCCGGTTCCAGCGCGCCGATGTCGTCGCGGTGCAGCGCGGCCGCCCCGCCCCTGGTCGCGGCGAGCAGCGCGCCCGGTGCGGTCAGCGCCATCGCGTCCCCCGTGGACAGCCGGGCCAGCATCACCGACAGCTGGACCTCTTCCCACAGGTCCAGGTCGTCGTTGCTGGACGGGCCGTCGGTGCCCAGGCCGACCGGGATGCCCGCGGCGAGCAGGTCGACCAGCCGCGCGGTGCCGGAGGCGAGCTTCGCGTTCGAACCGGGGCAGTGCGCGATGCCCGTCCCGCGGTCGGCGAACAGCTCGATGTCCGCGTCGGACAGGTGCACGCAGTGCGCGGCCAGCACCCGGCCGTCCAGCACGCCCAGCGAGTCCAGCAGCGCGGGCACCGAGCCGTAGCGCTCCCGCTGCTCCCGGTCCTCGTCGGCGGCTTCGGCGACGTGCGTCTGCACCAGGGCTCCGCGCTGCTGCGCGGATTCCCCGATGCGGCGCAGCGCTTCCGGCGGCAGCGTGTAGGCGGAGTGCGCGCCGTAGCCGAGCTCGATCCGGTCGGCGGGCCCGAACCGCAGGCCGTCCGCGTCGATCCAGCGGTCGACGGCCTCGACCATGCCCTGCCAGGAACCCATGCCCTCCAGGCCGGGCGCGGAGATCACGGCCGGGCCGAGCACCACCCGGGAGCCGACGGCCAGCACCGCTTCGGCCACGGACTCGCCGGAGAAGTACATCTCGGCGCTGGTGGTCACCCCGGCGCGCAGCATCTCCACCGAACCGAGCTCCATGCCGGCGCGGACGTCGGCGGGCCGCAGCCGCGCCTCCGCGGGCCAGATCACCTCGCGCAGCCAGCGCAGCAGCGGCAGGTCGCCGCCCATGCCGCGCAGCAGCGTCATCGGGCTGTGCGCGTGCGCGTTGATGAGGCCGGGCAGCAGGATCCCGCCGCATTCGCGCACCGCGGTCTCCTGCGCGCGCGGCGGTGCGCCCTCGCGCGGGCCGCAGTAGCCGATGCGGCCGTGCTCGTCGACGTCCACGACGGCGTCGCGGATCACCGAGCAGTCGGCGTCGCAGGGAACGGCGATCGGGGCGTGCAGGCGCAAGGCGGTCGGCATGCGCGCATTCTGCCGCAGCGGCGCACCGCCGGGGCAAGCCGGTCGCACGAAGTCCACTGTGGACATACCGGTGCGGTGCGACCGGCCCGCTCACCCGCGGGTGATCAGTCCTCCATGAGACCGCTGCGCCACGCCCACGACGCCGTCTCCACCCGGTTCCGCGCGCCGATCTTCGTCTGCGCCGCCGCGAGGTGGGTCTTCACCGTGGACAGCGACATGAACAGCTCGCCGCCGATCTCCACGTTCGTCAGGCCGCGCGCGGTGGCCCGCACCACGTCCAGCTCCCGCTCGGTCAGCTCCTCCCGCAGCGGTTGCACCCCGCGCCGCGGCCGCTCCGGCGGCTTCGAGAAGTGCTGCAGCAGCCGCACCGTGATCTGCGGCGACACCAGCGCGTCCCCGCGCGAGGCCGCGTTGATCGCCTCGATCAGCAGCGCCGGACCCGCGTCCTTGAGCAGGAAGCCGCTCGCCCCGTTCGCCAGCGCCGAGGCCACGTACTCGTCCAGGTCGAAGGTGGTCACCACGACCACCTTGATCGGGTCGGTGGCGTCCGGGCCCGCGAGCTGCTTGGTGGCCTCCAGGCCGTCCAGCCCGGGCATCCGGATGTCCATCAGACACACGTCCGGGCGCAGCTCCCGCGCCTTCTTCACCGCGTCGAGCCCGTTGGAGACGTCGGCGACGACCTCGATGCCGTCCTGCGACTCCAGGATCATCCGAAAACCGGCCCGCACCATCTCCTGGTCGTCCGCGATCAGCACCCGGATCATCGGTTTCCCCTCCTCGTCGTGCACCGCGCGCTCAGCCGGCGTCGCGTTCGGCCAGCGGGAGCCACGCCTCGACCCGCCAGCCGGCGTCCGGCACCGGTCCTGCGCTGAAGCGGCCGCCGAGCAGTTCGATCCGCTCGCGCATGCCGACGAGACCGTATCCTCCGGAGCCACCCGCCGGTGCGGCGCGGCTGCCGGAACCGTTGTCGGTGACGCGGATGTGCACGTGCTCCTGCGGAGACCGCACCACCACCTGGATCTCGGTGGCGTCCGGGGCGTGCTTGCCCGCGTTCGTCACCGACTCCTGCACCAGGCGCAGCGCGGAGCGGGCGACCTCCTGCGGCACCTCCTGGTCCAGTTCGACCCGCAGCGACACCTTCGGGCCAGCGCCCTCGGCGAGCGCGGTGAGGTCGGCGGCGAGGTCGGTGGTGGCCTGCTCGGTGGCGCCGCTGGTGCCCGCGGGTTCCGCGCCGCGCATGCTCGCCACCAGCCTGCGCATCGCCACCAGTGCTTCGGTGCCGCTGCCCGCGATGCGCTCCATCGCTTCCACGGCCGCTTCCGGTTTCTGCGCGGCCACCATCTGCGCGGCCTGCGCCTGCACCACGATCCCGGTGACGTGGTGGGCGACCACGTCGTGCAGCTCCCTGGCCAGCGCCAGCCGTTCCGCCTGCTGCGCCTGCTCCACCGCGCTCTCCACCGTGCGAGTCCTCTCCCCATCCCTGGCCCGGAAGTACAGCCCGGAACCGACGGCCAGCACCAGCAGCAGGCCACCCAGCATCAGCAGGTCCAGCGCGTAGCCGCGGCCCCAGAAGAACGGGCTGTCGGGGACCACCGCCGCCGCCACCAGCACCGCGCCGACCAGCACCGAACCGCCGAGCACCGCCCGCCGCCTGGGGGCGTAGCGGACCAGGTACGCCATCATCAGCATCCCGGCCGCGACCGCCGTCACCGGAACGTCGTCCATCAGCCCGGCGTGCGTCGGCCAGTTCCCGACCACCCGGGCCGCGCCGCCCATGCACAGCGCCCCGGTCGCGCCCAGCAGCGTGATCTCCACCGGTCGCAGCGGCGTCAGCACCGACAGCGCGGCCAGCACCAGCGACCCCAGCAGCGGCACCAGGGTTTCCGCCGTCCCCGCGAACGCGGTCCCGGTGTCCAGGAACAGCAGCACCGACAGCGCGGCGATCATCGGCCACTGGCGGCGCAGGAGCTCCCGCAGCGGCGTCGAGGCCGTGCTGAGCTGCCAGCCGCGCACGTACGTCCCGGTGCCCACCGCCAGCATCAGCTGCAGCACCCCGAGGGCGACGAACTGCCCGCCCGCGGAGGGCATGTTCCCGCGCAGGTACACCGAACCGATGCACGCCAGCACGAGCCCGGCGGTGACCGGCAGCGCCTTCATCGGCGGCAACCGGCGGTGCGCGAACAGCACCAGCAGCATCAACGCCAGGTTCTCGGTGGCCAGGATCGCGTCCAGCCCCACCGAGGGCGGTGCGGCGCCGGCGATCCGGATCACCGCGCTGGACAGCACCAGCACGGCCGCGGCGGCGGCCGAGCACACCACCGGATGCCGGCGCCCCCGCACCGCCAGCAGCGCGAGCAGCGCGGCACCGGGCACGGCGATCGGCGCGGTGCCGCCGTGCTGGATCAGCAGCACCACGTCCGCGGAACACGACAACGTCATCAGCGCGGCGAGGAACCACGGCGCCCGCAGGAGACGACCGAGTCGCTGCGCCGACATCTCGGGCGTCGGGCTGGAACTCACGACGCGACCCTAATCCCCGGTACCCGCGGGAGGCCCCGGCCGAATGGTCCGAAACCTCGCCCGATCGGACATCGAACGGTGTCCGCCCGACCGACGCGCCGCACCGCCACCGCACGAGAACGTGTTCTCCGGAAGCGCAGTGGCGGCCGGTGCGGACCGGCCGGCGGAAGGAGATCGCGGTGGCGGCTGCACCGGAACACCCCTCGACGGCCCTGCTGGAGGCGCGGAACCTGACCACGTTCCCGCAGCTGTTCGGCGTGGACTTCGCACTGGCCCGCGGAACGGTCGCCGCGCTCGACGGCCCGTCCCGCGAGCCGAAGACGTGGTTGCTGCAGGTGCTCGCCGGACTGCGCCGCCCGGACGCGGGGGCGGTGCTGTTCGACGGGGTGCGCATCGACGAGCTCGGCGATCACGAGCTGCGGGAGGTGCGGCAGCGCCGCTTCGGGTTCCTGTTCGCCGACGGGATGCTGGTCCCCGAGCTGACCACCGCGGAGAACTGCGCGCTGCCGCAGATGCTGGCCGGGGCCGACCGGGCCGCGGCGATGGACCGCGCCGCGGGGATGCTGCGCGACTTCGGCCTGGAGCGGGTGCGGGACCGCTTCCCCGGGCAGCTCTCCGCCGCCCAGGCGGAACGGCTGACCGTGGCGCGGGCGATGGCCCACCGGCCCAACGTGATCTTCGCGGACTCGCCGGAGCTGACCGCGTCCACCACCGCCGAGCTGCTGGACGCGGCCCGCGCCCACGGCATCGCGGTGGTGCTGGCGACCGCGGACCCCGCGCTGCTCGCCCGCGCCGAGCAGGTGCTGCGGCTCGGCGAGCGCGCGCCGGAGCTCGCGGTCGCGGCTTGACCGGAAGTAGGAGGTGGACCGGCCGTTCGGCCGATCCGGCCGACCCGGCCGGGCGGTGAAGCTGGTGGGGATCGCCGACCCGGAGGTACCACCCATGCTGACCATCACCGCCACCGCGCTCGGCACCATCGGAGCGGTCGCCGTGCTGCTGCTGATGGCCGTGAGCTCGCTGCTGCCCGACGTCGTCGAGCACCGCGGCCGCGCCCTGCTCACCCCGAAGGTGCACGACGCGGCCTGACCACCGCCGCACCGCCCGCGCACCCCGCCCGTCGGCGGCGGAGCGACCGGGCCCGCGCGGTCAGACCCGGTCGAAGATCAGGTCGTGGATCTCCCGGCCCTCGTCGTGGGCGCGGCTCTCGAACTTGGTGACCGGACGCCACTCGGGCCGCGGAGCCCAGCCGCCCGGCTCGGCCGCGTACCGGTTGCGCAGCTCCGGTTCCGCCGAGCACACCTCCATCATCTGCTCGGCGTAGTTCTCCCAGTCCGTCGCCAGGTGCACGTACCCGCCGGGCGCGAGCCGGGAGGCGATCAGCGCGATCGTCTCCGGCTGCACCAGCCGCCGCTTGTGGTGGCGCTTCTTCGGCCACGGGTCCGGGAAGAAGATCCGCACCCCGGCCAGCGACCCCGGCGGCACGTGCTCGCGCAGCAGCACCACCGCGTCGCCGCGCAGCAGCCGCAGGTTCGACAGCTCCAGGTGCTCGGCGCGCAGCAGCAGCTGCGCCAGGCCCGGCTTGTAGACCTCCACGGCGAGGTGGTCGATCTCGGGCGCGGCGGCCGCGAGCTGCGCGGTGCTCTCACCCATGCCGGAACCGATCTCCAGCACCAGCGGGGCCTCGCGCCCGAACCAGGTCGCCGCGTCCAGCGGCCCGGCGGGCAGCGCGTCCACCGAGTCGCCCATCGAGGGCCAGTGCCGGTCCCACGCCCGCTGCTGGCCGACGGTCATCCGCTCGCCGCGCTGGACGTAGCTGACGATCGTGCGCCGGTGCTGGACCTGCTGGTCAGAAGTGCTCATCGAGAGGTGAGTATCGCAAACCCGCCGGGCAGGGCCGCTACCAGGATTCGACGACCGGCAGCGCGGCGAGCAGCCCGCCGGTGCCGCTGAGCGGCAGCGGCGGCGGCGGACCGTCGGTGTGGGCGGCGACGACCTCGACCCAGCCGGGGTGGTCGTCGGTGAGCGCGACGGTCGTCGGCGCGTGCCTGGTGCCGCGTTCGGAGGGCGCGTACTCCCAGTACCCGGTCTCGCCGGTGCCCGCCCACGGCACGAACACCCAGCCGTCGCGGCTGGTCAGCAGCCGGTGCACGTCGTCCTCGAAGGCGAACCCCTCGGCTCGGGAGGACAGCTCGCCGCGGTCCAGCGCCCGCAGCCACCACGGGGCGGGCAGCCTGCTCGCCGAGCCGTGCAGCTTGCGGTAGAGGTCGAGGACCTTCTGCTCCGCGGCGGTGTGGATCCAGCTCCGGCGCAGCGAGGCGGGAGCGGCGGCTTCGGCCACCACGGGGTGCGCCTCCGTGGCCAGCGACCACTCCAGCCGGGGAACCGGTTCGAGGAGCACGTCGGTCTGGTCGCGCCGGAAGCGCGGCGGGTCGCGCCGCTCCGGCGAGCACTCGGTCGAATGCACCATGGCCCACCTCTCTGCTGTTGGGGGGAAGCACGCGGACCGCTGTGGCGGTCCGACGTGGCGCATGCACCTCAGCGACGTTGGTGTGGAGGCACGCGTCCTGCCTTATCCATTACCACAGGCAGACGATCATGTGAAGTTTCCACCACGAGTTGTGAACCATCACATATCGGACTCGTTCGAGTGGTCGAGTCGACAGCGGGGCCGGAAGGCGGTGCAGTGGAGACGTGGAACGCACCGTGCAACAGGTCGAGGTGGACGGCGGGGTCGCCGTCGGCCTCGACGGGTCGCCGTCCTCGCTGCGCGCGCTGGACGTGGCCGCGCACGAGGCGGAGCTGCGCTCGGCGGTGCTGCACGTGGTGCGGGCGTGGAGCATGCGCACGGCGCCGCGGCCCGCGGACTGCCCACCGGGGGCGGTGCCGAGCATGGACGCCTACCAGCGATCGGTGGACGAGTCGGCGGAGCGGATCGTGCGGGACCGGCTGGGCGCGGAGCCCCGGATCCCGGTGCAGCGGCACATCGCGCACTCCCCGTCACCACAGGCGCTGCTGTCGGCTTCCCGCGGCGCGGACCTGCTGGTGGTGGGCCACCGCGGTCGCGGCGGCTTCGCCGGCCTGCTCCTCGGCTCGGTCGCCGAGCAGTGCGTCCGCCACGCGGCCTGCCCGGTCCTGGTGGTCCGGCCGGCCATCTGACGAAGTCCTCCGGCACTTGCCGCGCGCGGACGGCGCCTCCCGCGCGGAGGCGGTGGCGGACGCGGCGAAGGCGCGGCGGGACGGACCAAGATCAACGGGGAAAAGCACAGGGCCCGGGCCATCCCCCGAATGACAGCCCGGGCCCTCCCCCGTCCCGACCGCCGGCGCCCCCGAGCGCTGGTGCAGTCGGTCGATTCTGTTGTGCCGCACGGTCTTCGCGCCTCGCGAACGCTGGACCGCCCCGGAGGTGTCGAGCCGGGCCCGGCACCTTGGTCCCTGATCCGCCGCGGTCGGGTTCCGATGCCCCGGAGGACGGCCGATGGTGCGGCCGAAGCGGTTTCCGGTCGGAACTGCGATCACGGCTCGATCTTGCCGAGATCTTATCTTCCGGCGTGATCAGCCTCTCGGGCGGGCCGGGTAACGCCGTGGCGTCCGCCGCATCCGCCGCTCAGGCGTCCCGGCGCCGCACCGCGAAGATCGCCGCGCCGAGCGAGACCACCGCGAACGCCGCGAAGTACGCCAGCGAGGCCCACGGCCCCAGCGGCACCGAGCTCGGGTCGTCGAAGGTCGTCAGGAAGCGGCTGCCGACGTTGAACGGCATCCACTGCACCAGGTCGGAACCGATGTTGGGGATGAGCGCGATGAGCGATTCGCCGAGCAGCACCCACACGATCAGCAGCGTCACCGCGCCCGCGGTCTGCCGCAGCAGCGTCCCGACACCGAGGGCGAGCACGGCGGTCACCGCGAACACCGGGCCGGCGCCCGCGACCTCGCGGATCCGGTCGGCGCTGTCCAGCGCCAGCTCGGGCCCGGGGGCGAGCAGCTGGGCGAGCCCCCAGGAACCGAAACCGGCCAGCTCGCCCAGCACGAAGCCGGTGACGCCGACGACGGCGGCCTTCGACAGCAGCACCGAGGCCCGGTCGGGCACGGCCTGGAACGTGGCGCGGATGGTGCCGAAGCGGTATTCGGTGGTGATCGCCAGCACGGCCATCACGAGCACGACCATCAGCCCGAACTGGTGGCCGGACATGGCCCCGCTGACGGAGAGTCCCTCGTCGGCGGAGGCGGCCATGGCACCGGTGAAGGCGATGGGCAGCCCGACGGCGAGCGCCGCGCACCACCAGGGCGACCGGGTGGAGAACAGCTTGGTGCGTTCCACGGCGAACAGCGTCATCGGGCGTCCCTCCCAGCGGTGGCGAGCGCGTCGCCGAAATCGGTCTGGTATTCCACGGCGTCCCCGGTGATCTGCATGAACGCCTCTTCGAGCGAGCCGCGCTGCGGGGACAGCTCGTGCAGCACGACGCCGTGCCTGGCGGCGATCTCGCCGACCCGGTCGCTCTCGGTGCCGGTGACGACGATCGTGTCGGGCGTCGTCGGGTCGGCGGGCTTCGTGAGGACGCCGTCGGCGGTGAGCAGGTCGCGCAGCCGCGCGGCCTGCGGGGAGCGGACGGTCAGCGAGGTGAGCCCGGCGCCCGCGACGAACTCGTCGGTGCTGCACTGGGCGATCAGCTCGCCCTTGCCGACCACGACGAGCTGCTCGGCGGTCAGCGACATCTCGGTGAGCAGGTGGCTGGAGACGAACACGGTGCGGCCCTCGTCGGCGAGCCTGCGCATGAAGCGGCGGATCCAGTGGATGCCTTCGGGGTCGAGCCCGTTGACCGGCTCGTCGAACAGCAGGATCTTCGGGTCGCCGAGCAGGGCGGCGGCGATGCCGAGCCGCTGCGACATGCCGAGGGAGAACCCGCCGGCGCGCTTGCCCGCGACCTCGCCGAGCCCGACCATGTCGAGGACCTCGTCGACGCGGCTGACCGGGATCCGGTTGGACCGGGCGAGCCAGCGCAGGTGGGCGTGCGCGGAACGGTTCGGGTGCACCCACTTGGCGTCGATGAGCGCGCCGACGGTGCGCAGCGGTTCGCGCAGCTCGCGGTACTGCTTGCCGTCGACGCGCACGGTGCCCGAGGTCGGCCGGTCCAGGCCGAGGATCATGCGCATCGTGGTGGACTTGCCCGCGCCGTTGGGGCCGAGGAAGCCGGTGACGGTGCCGGGTCGCGCGGTGAACGACAGGTCGTTGACCGCGACCTTCGATCCGTACCGCTTGGTGAGGCCTTCCGCCTCGATCATGGTGACCTCCGAGTGCTGGGCGCGCCTCGGCGGTGGTCCGGGCGCCGAGGTGAACTCTGCCCGGTGCGACGGGTCCGGCACCTCGGTCGTCCGGCCACGGCGGCTGAGCCGTTCGGCCCGTTCCGGCAGGTGCTCGCGTAGTTCTTGCGTACTACCCGCGGGCCGTTCGACCAGCCGTCGCGCTCAGGGGAACCAGCGGGCGAGCGCGGCGACCACGCCGTCCTCGGTGACGGGTCCGGTGACCTCGGTGGCGGCGGCACGCACCTCGTCGGGGGCCTGGCCCATCGCGACGCTGTGCGCGGCCCAGCGCAGCATCTGCACGTCGTTGGTGCCGTCACCGGCCGCGAAGGTGTCCTCGGTGGACACTCCGAGCTCGGTGCGCAGCTTCTCCAGCGCGGCGCCCTTGGTGACGCCGGCGGGCACCACCGTCACCCACGGTTCGTAGTGGTCGATGGTGGTGGTGCAGCCGGGGAGCTCGGCGTCGGCGAGCGCGTCGAAGACCTCCTGCGGCGCGTGGTCCTCCCAGTTCGCGATGAGCCGCGGCACGGGTGCCGAGACCAGTTCGTCGAGGGAGGCGAGCCGCTGCGGCCCGTGCAGCTGGTACTCGCGGAACGGGCTGGTGACGAGGCTGCCGGTGCCGACCTGCTCGACGGCGTAGGACGCCCCGGGCAGCAGCGGCGCGAGGCGCGCGTGCACCGGAGCGGGATCGAACGTCTCCACGGCCAGCGCGTCGCCGGTGGCGGCGTCGAGCAGCACCGCGCCGTTGGAGCACAGCGCGACCCCACCGGTGAGGCCGAGTTCGCGCAGCACCGGCACCGTGCCGAGCATGCTGCGCCCGGTGGCGATCACGACGTGCGCGCCCGCGGCCGCGGCGCGGCGGACCGCGTCCCGCACCGGTGGCGAGATGGTCTGCGAGTCGGGGTCGAGCAGCGTTCCGTCCACGTCGAGCGCGACGAGCCTGGGCTTCCATGCGGGATCGGGCACGCCGCCCAGGCTAGCCGTCCACCAGCGCGAACGGACCGACCCGGCGGACGGCCGCGCACCTCGCCCGGATCTCGCGCGGCGGGGCCGCGCAGGGCGGGGCCTCAGCGTTCGCCGAGGCGGACCAGGCCGGTCTCGTAGGCGACGATCACCGCCTGCACCCGGTCCCGGACGCCGAGCTTCGCCAGCACCCGGCCGACGTGGGTCTTCACGGTGGCTTCGGAGACGTGCAAGGTCGCGGCCAGCTCCTGGTTGTTGAGCCCCTTGCCCACCAGCGCCAGCACTTCGCGCTCCCGCTCGGTCAGCACGTCGAGCGCGGCGCGGTCCCGGGCGCCGGCGGTGGAGGTGTCCAGGAACCGCTCCAGCAGCCGCCGGGTGACGCTGGGCGCGACGACCGCGTCGCCGACCGCGACGGACCGCACCGCCGCGACCAGGCCGCTCGGCTGGATGTCCTTGAGCAGGAATCCGCTCGCGCCACCGCGGAGCGCGGCCAGGGAGTACTCGTCCAGGTCGAACGTGGTGAGCACCAGGACCTTCGCGTCGCAGTCGGCGGTGATCAGCCGGGTCGCCTCGATGCCGTCCAGCACCGGCATCCGCACGTCCATCAGCACCACGTCCGGGTCGAGCCGCCGGGCGAGCCGCACGGCCTCCGCACCGTCCCCGGCATCGCCCACGACCTCGATGTCCTGGTGCGCGTCGAGCACCATGCGGAACCCCATGCGCATCAGTTCCTGGTCGTCGACGAGCAGCACCCGGATCATGGCCACCAACCCTAAGCGCCCGGAGGGCGCAGGGACCCGGTTCCCGGATGATCTCCGTGACAACCCTCGCGGGCCCTACCCGTCCGCGGCGACCGCGGGCGGCGCGCCGGACGGCGTCCCGTCGTGCCGGAGCCCGATGTGCCACAGGTCGCGCCAGAGCAGCTCCCACGGCCGCCGGGGCTCCGACACCACCCACACGGGAGTGCCCTCGTACAGCGACGGCAGGCCGGTGCGCACCGTGTCCGCGCGCCGCACGGAACCGAAGTGGCGCAGGAGGAAGTCCCGCCGTCCGCCCACGTAGATCGCGCTCCGGACGTGCTCGGCGGGCCTGCCGAACGCCCAGTACCCCCGGCTCGCGCTGTGGACCTCGGTGCGGCCGTAGTGGTGCACCGCGCTCGCCACCCAGTAGTCCTCGGCGATCACCGGTGCCGCGTGCTCGCGGGCGTTGCGCTCGACGATCGCGGTGAGCTCCGGCCAGCCCACGCTGCCGGTGCCCACCAGGTCGAACCGCGGGATCAGCGCGACCGGCAGCACCGGCAACGTCGCCACGACCGCGACCAGCGCGGAGACCGCGTACAACCGCGCGGAGAACCACCGCGCCCGGAGCTGCACGGCACCGACCGCGAACAGCAGCCCGTACGCGCCCGCCAAGTAGTACGGCCGCGATTCCGTCAGCGCCACCAGCACGGCCACCCCGAGGACCGTCCAGCCGAGGAAGCGGTACGGCCGCAGCTCCGGCGCGCGCAGCAACCGCCAGCAGCCGCAGCACACCAGCACTCCGCCAGGAATTCCCGCGCACAGCACCACGGCGGGCAGCAGGAGCACGCCGAAGGAGCTCTCCGCGGCGACGGCCTCGCCCATGCTCAGCTGCGGCCAGCCGTGGGTGGCCTGCCACCACAGCGTCGGTGCCGCGGTGAGCAGCGCGCCCGCCGCACCGGCCCACAGCAGCGGGCGGCGCAGCAACGACCGCGGCCCGGTGCACAGCAGCACCAGCCCCAGCACCAGCCACAGCACCGGGATCAGCAGCTTGACCTGCATCGCCAGGGCCGTGCAGGCGCAGGCCGCGAGCAGCAGCCGGTCCTGCCGCACGCCCTGCTCGCGCAGCCGCACCCAGCGGACCAGCGGCCACAGCACCGCGGTCCACAGCACCGGGTCGAAGGAGACGGTGGCGAGCATGTGCCCGCCCCCCAGCGTCTGCCCGGCGACCGCCCAGGCCCCGCCCGCCAGCAGCTGCGCCCGGCGATCACCGCCGAGCTCCCGCGCGAGCAGGGCCGTCAGCACGACCCCGGCGCCGGCCGCGAGCGCAGGCAGCAGCCGCAGCGCGAGCAGCGAACCGGGGAACGCGGTGTCGGCGAGCAGCGCGATCAGCGGCACCAGCGGGGGCTGGTCAACGTACCCCCAGTCCAGGTGGTGCCCGGCGGCGAGGAAGTACAGCTCGTCGGCGTAGATCCCGTAGCGGCCGCTGGTGAGCAGCAGCACCCCGGTCACGGCGGCGGCGATCAGCAGCAGCGGCCGGGTGGCGAGCGCGGGCAGCGCGGACGGCGCGGCGGCGGTACTCGGTGCGGGCGGGGGAACGAGGCGCGAACGCTCGTCGAGTGCGGGCGGCATGACCACTTCCCGGTTCGGGGCTCGGACCGGCCCAGACTCCGGCGCGGACCGCTGCGCGCGCGTCCGCCTGAGCGTTGAACCCGGCACCGCCGCACGTCCCACCGGGGTAGGACGTCAGGTCATCCCGGCGACGCAGGGCGCCCGGCCGGCGGGGGATTCGTCGACGAGTGGCCGAATCCCCGGCGACGTGCCGACGGTCGGCCCGGTGGGACGTGCGGCGTTCGCGCCGGGACCGTCGATCAGTTCGGCGCAACCGCGTCGGAGCTCACCAGCGGCAGCACCGCGTGCACCCGCCAACCGCCCTCCGGCCGGGGTCCCGCGGTCAGCGCGCCGCCGTACAGCGCGGCCCGCTCGCGCATCCCGTCCAGTCCGTTCCCCTCGCCCGAGCCGGTTCCCGCGAGCGCGGCGGCCGAGGCCGACCCGTCGTCGCTGATCTCCAGCCCGACGGCGCGGCCGTCGTTGTCCACCCGCACGACCGCCGCTCCGCCGCCGTGCTTGAGCACGTTCGTCAGCGCCTCCTGCGCGATCCGGTACACGGCGAGGCCGAGCCCCGTCGGCAGGTCCTCGACGTCCCCGGAGAGTTCGAGCCGCACCGGCAGGTCCGGGTGCCGCACCCGGTCGACCAGTTCGCGCAGGCTCACCGACCCCGGCGGCGGGGGCCACGCCCCGCCCTCGGCCGGGTCGCGCAGCACCTCCAGCAGACCGCGCAGCTCGGCGAGCGCCGTCCGGCCCGTGTCGCCGATCGTGCGGGCCGCCCGCTCGGCGAGTTCGGGATCGGTGCGCAGCGCGTAGCTCGCCCCGTCGGCCTGCGCGATCATCACGCTGAGCGAGTGCGCGAGCACGTCGTGGATCTCGCGGGCGATGCGGTTGCGCTCCTCGGCGACGGCGAGGCGGGCGCGCCGGTCCCGCTCGGATTCCGCGCGCCGCAGCCGGTCCTCGACCTCCCGCAGGTGCGCGCGGCGGGCGGCGATGAACTCGCCGAGCGCCCAGAGCAATGCGGTGAGCAGCAGGTGGAACAGCGTCGCGCTGACCACCGCGAGCTCCGGCCACCCGGGCGGGAGCGGGCCGACGGCCACCAGTCCGGTCAGCACGACCAGGTTGAACGCCACGGCCAGCACGGCTCCGGCCCACCGGCGCCCGGACACGACCAGCCCGTACAGCACCAGGAACACCGCTACCTGCCCCGGGTTGACCAACGGCCGCAGCGCCAGGACCACGTGCGTCCCGACCGCCCCGGCGAGGACTCCGGCCGCGGCGAGCAACGGGGCGCGGCGGCGCAACGCGACCGGCGCGCAGGCGAGCAGTTCGAGGTACGGGGGCAGTTCGCGCGGCCACAGGCCGTACGCGTCGGGTTCGGAGATCAGGAAGGCGACGAACAGCAGCGCCGCCGTCCACCCGTCCACGGCCGTCGGATGCGCCCGCGCCCACGCGCTCCAGTTCCGCACCGGCCCAGCGTAGGCGCGGAGCACCGCCGGATCGTCATCCTCGCGGCGCGTTCCCGTCATACCGGGGTCGTAGTCGAGCCCCCACCGGGAGCGGGGTCCGCGGCCGGGTCAGCCGGTGCCCGCGCGGGGTTCCGCGTCGAAGTGCCCGCTGGCCCGGGCGCTGATCTCCTCCTGCAGCGCCTTCTCCCGCTGCTTGGTGCGCAGCCGGGCGAGCAGCCAGATCGTGATGCCGTGCGCCACCGCCAGCACCAGCAGCAGCACGCCGACCCGGGTGATCAGGGCGTGGAACGGATCGCCGCCGCCCATCCGGACGGTGGACAGCAGAGCCAGCACGCCGAGCGTCGCCAAGTGGAACAGCACCGTGATCAGCTGGTTCGCCGAGTCCGCGACCTTGCCGTCCGGGTAGACCGCGGCGAGGTACGTGGTGCCGCTGCGGCGCAGCAGCCACCCGTCGACGAACACCAGCACGGTGCCGATGACCAGGAATGCGAGGGTGTAGCCGGTTCCCACGGGTATCACCGAATTCCGCTGTCGAGTGCGTTGTGCGCATGTCCGTGCACTCGCCGGGTTCCCGGACAGATCGTCGGGCAAACCGATCTCGGCGCCGGGTCGTGGCAGGATGGCCGCGATCACGGGCCGCGTCCAAGGAGGCAGGGGTGACTTCGCCGGTCGAGCAGCAGCGCTGGGCGGGTCCGCTGTCGGCGTCGGTCGCGCGGATGTGCGCGGGGTTGCGCGGCCAGGTGTGCGAGCGCACTGCGGCCGGTTTCGACGAGGTGCTGCACCGGATGTCCGCCCCGTTGCAGGTGGCGGTGGCCGGCCGGATCAAATCGGGCAAGTCGACGCTGGTGAACGCGATGATCGGCAGGCGGGTGGCGCCGACCGACGTCGGCGAGTGCACCCGGCTGGTGACCCGCTTCCAGTACGGCACGGTGGACCGGGTCGAGGTGGTGTTCCACGACGGGTCGAAGCAGGCGGTGCCGTTCGACACCGACGGCGGCATCCCGGCGGAGCTGGGAGTCGAGCTGGACCGGGTCTCGCACCTGGAGGCGTACCTGACGAACGCGGTGCTGCGCGACCTGACGGTGATCGACACCCCGGGCCTGGGTTCGCTGGACGCCGCGTCGGTGGCGCGGACCGAACAGCTGCTGGGCGCCCGCGAGCCGGGTGCGGACGACCTGGACCCGGTGTCGCGCAGCGCCGTCGCGGGTGCCGAGGCCGTGCTGTACGTGGTGACGCAGGCGGTGCGCGCCGACGACCAGCAGGCGCTGGACGCGTTCACCGCGGCCACCGCGAGCCGGGACGCGGGCCCGGCGAACGCGATCGCCGTGCTGAACAAGGCGGACACCGTCGAACCGGACTCGGTGCCGGGTTCCGGCGGCGAGGTGTGGCGGGCGGCGGAGGCGCTGGCCGCGGAGCAGGCCGCGCTGCTCGGGCCGCGGGTCGCGGAGGTGCTGCCGGTGATCGGCCTGCTCGCGGAGACCGCGGAGACCGGCGGGTTCGGCTCCGCGGACGCGGAGGCGCTGCGGGCGCTGGCGCAGCTGGACGAGGCGGACCGGCTGACGATGCTCATGTCGGCGGACCTGTTCACCGGCTGGGAGTGCGCGGTCCCGGAGCGGGACCGGGAGCGGCTGCTGGAGCGGCTGGACCTGTACGGGGTGCGGCGGGCGCTCGCGGTGCTCGCGGACGATCCGGAGATCACGGCGGGGAAGCTGCGCCGGGTGCTGCTGGACTGCTCGGGGCTGGCCGGGGTGCGGACGCGACTGGACGAGGTGTTCCGTGCGCGCGCCGACGGGATCAAGGCGGCGGCCGCGCTGGCCTCGGTGACGGCGTTGGCGCAGGCATCCGGTGACCCGGGCGAGCGGCAGCGGGTGCACGACGCGATCGAGGTGCTGCTGAGCAGGCGGGAGGCGCACCAGCTGCGGGTGTTGGAGGCGTTGACGCTGGTGACCTCGGACGCGGTGCGGTTGCCGGAGGATCTGGCGGCGGAGGTGCTGCGGATCGGTGGCAGCGCGGATCCCGGGTCCCAGCTGGGGATGGCGGGACGGCCGCGGCACGAGCTCGTGCAGTTCGCGCTGGAGCGGGCGAGCTGGTGGCGGTCGTTCGCGTCGTTCGGCGCGACGCCCGCGCAGAGCCGCGTCGCGTTCGTGGTGCACCGGGCGTACTTCCTGATCTGGCAGCAGCTGCAGGCCGGTCAGGTGCCGGCGCCGGGCTGAACACCGGCGAGCGGCGAGCGGAGGGGACGCGGCGGTGCGGGACTGGCTTCGACGACGATCTTCACCTGATCGTGGAACCGAGCGGGCGACCACCGCGTCGGAACGGGGTGCGGAGGAACCCGCCGAACCGGACGCCGAGTTGGGGGCTGACATGACCGCCGTGCACATCGACCCGCTCGACCAGGCGCTGTCCGAACGCACCGAGCTGATCAGGCTGTGCCTGTACGCGCTCGACCGGGCTCGCAGCAGCGGCGTAGCCGAACGGCTGACCGAAGGGCTGGACGGGATCGGGGTGGTGCGGCTGCGCCCCGAGGGGCTGCCGTTCGACCCCTCCCGGCACGAGGCGGGCGGCACGGTGCCCACCGACGATCCCGCGTTGGACGGGATCGTCGCCGAGACCGAGGTCCCGGGCTTCGCCGACCGCGATCAGGTGCTGCGCACCCCGGTCGTCACCGTGTACCAGTGGCGCCCGGGACCAGCGGCGAGCTGAACCGGAACTCCGCGGACCGGGAGATCTTGCGGGTCCGCTCGCGGTCGGGGGCGCGCTCGGCGAGGTCGGGCAGCACCGAGCTCACCGACATCAGCAGCAGGACGGCGAGCGCGAGGACGAGTCCGATGACGGTGCCGAGAGTGGTGAGTGCGGTGAACATGGTGTTCCTCCTTGCCGGTGACTTCGCCCCGCAGTTCGAGGTGACACCAGAATCGCTGGTCACCCCCTCCGGCGGATCGGCCGTGCGGCTCGGCCGCTCTAAGCCCTCCGGCCAAGGACGAGCCGGGGCGCCCGGCCGTTCGGTCGAGGCCTCCGGACCCGGTGCGCGGGCGAACGGTCCGCCCGCCCCGATCCGGGTGGTCGTCGGCGGTGCGCCGGGCCCCGCGAGCTGGTCGGGTCGGGTGGACCGCGCGGGAAGCGGACCGGGCGCGCGCCGGTGGGCGGTACATTCACGCCCGCGCCGCGGCCGATCCGGGCCGGCGGCCCGGCCCGCGCCCAACGCGGTGCCCGAACGCAGCGACGGGAGTGCGCATGACTTCGGCCGGTCCGGCGACGACCGGGGTGCCCGTGGCGGCCACCGCCTTGCCCCAGCAGGTCAAGCAGACCAGGGACCGGTTGTTCGCCCTGCTGCGGGAGGTCGACCCGGACGCCGCGGACTGGGCGGACCGGGTGCGGCGCTCCCGGCCGCTGGTGCCGAGCGTCGTCGTGGTCGGGGAGACGAACCGCGGCAAGAGTTCCTTGGTGAACGCGCTCGTCGACGCCCCCGGACTGTCCCCTGTGGACGCTTCGGTGGCGACGTCGACGTACCTGGAGTTCCGGCACGGCGAGCGGTGGCGCGGCCTCGCCTGCTACCCGGCCGACGCGGAACCGGTGGAGTTCGCGGTGGCCGAGCTGCCCGCCTGGGCGTCCGCGCGGACGACGCCGCCCGAAGGCGCGCTCCCGCCGCGGCACCTGCGGATCGAAGCACCGCTGGACGTGCTGGCCGCGCTGACCGTCGTGGACACCCCCGGAGTCGGCGGCCTCGACTCGGTGCACGGGGAGCTCGCCGCCGAAGCCGCCTCCGCCGCGACCGCGCTGCTGTTCGTCGCCGACGCCTCCGCCCCGTTCACCCGCGGCGAGCTGGATTTCCTGCACGGCGCGGCGGATCGGGTGGAGACCGTGGTGTTCGCGCTCGCCAAGACGGACCAGCACCGCGGCTGGCGCCGGGTGCTGGAGGAGAACCGCGCGCTGCTGGCCGAGCACGCGCCGCGGTTCGCGGACGTGCCGATCCACCCGGTGTCGGCGCGGCTGTGGGAACTCGCCGCGCAGGCGCCGAACGAGCAGGCCGCCACCATGCTGCGGGAGCGGTCCGGGGTGGCCGAGCTGCGCTCCGCGCTGGAGCAGCTCGTCGGCGGCCGGGCCGCGATGCTCGGCGAGGCCAACACGATGCGCGCGCTGTCCACCGTGCTCGGCGAGCTGGCGGTGCGGCTGGCCGCCGAGCAGCGCGCGCTCACCGTCGGCGAGGACGAGGCCGAATCGCTGCGCGCCCGCCGCGACGAGCTCAGCGCCTCCCGCCGCTCCTCCACCCGCGGCTGGCAGCTGAAGCTGCGCGGCGAGATCCAGCGCACCCGCGTCGAGGTCAGCCACGAGGTGACCCGGCAGATGCGGGAGGTGCAGAGCTGGTTCCGCCGCGCCATCGACACCGCCGAGCACGGCGCGCTCACCGCCCTGCCGCACCAGGTGGACACCGCGCTGCAGATGGTGTCCTCGCGGGTGTCGGCGCTGCTGTCGGCGCGGCTGGCGAAGGTCGCCGAGGTGTCGCTGGCGGAGCTGTTCTCCGCGGAGGAGCTGGACGTGATCCGCTCCCAGTTCGCCCGCGGCGCGCAGTCGCCCATCGCGCTGCGGCCACCGGACAAGCGGGCGCCGACCGCCGAGGACAAGCTGCTGGTGTTCATGGGGATCTCCGGCGGCCTCGGGGTGGGCCGGGCGGCGGCGATGCCGCTGGCCGGGATCGGCGTGGGCGTGCTGAACCCGGTGGTGCTGCCGGTGACGATCGTGCTGGGGCTCGGCGCCGGGTGGTGGATGGCCCGCACCCGCAAGCACGCCGCGGACAAGCAGCACCTCAAGCAGTGGCTCACCGAGGCCATCGCGGACGCGCGCTCCGCCCTGGACCAGCTGGTGTCCGAGCAGCTCATCGAGGCGGAGCAGCAGCTGTCGCTGGCGCTGGACGACGCGCTGGGCAGGCGCATCGAATCGATCGAGGCGGAGCTGCGGGAGGTCGACAAGGCGCTGAAGATGGACGCCGCCGAGCGCAGCCGCCGGTTGCACACCGCCGAGCAGCGGCTCGCCGAGGCCCGCAGCGGCCGAGATCGCGCCGAGCACCTGCTCGGCGCGATCCGCGGGCTCCGCGACCGCGCCGAATGACGGATCAGGGCAGCAGCACCAGCTTCCCGCCCGGGTGGCCCTCGCTGAGGAGCCGGTGCGCCGCGGCGGCCTCGGCCAGCGGGAAGGTCCGCGCGATCGGCAGCTCCAGCCGCCCGGCGGCGGCCGCGGGCAGCAGCCGCTCCCACGCCGCCGCGCGGACCTCGGTGCCCGGGTCCGCGTCGGGACCGCCGCCGACGAGCCGGATCCCGTCCGAGGCGCGGTGGAACGCGGCGGCGCTGACGACCCGGTCCGGGGCGACGAGCGCCAGCGAGACGTCGATCGCCTCGTCGGTGCCGACGGTGTCGATCACGCCGGCGACGCCGTCCGGCGCGGCCGCGCGCACCCGCTCCAGCAGACCGTCCCCGTAGGACACCGGCACGATGCCGAGGCCACGCAGCCGCTCGTGCCGGGATTCGCCCGCGGTGCCCACGACCCGCGCTCCCGCGGCGATCGCGAGCTGGGCGGCGAGCACGCCCACCGCACCGGATGCGCCGTGCACCAGCACGGTCCGGCCCGCGACGTCGCCGAGCAGCGACAGCTGGTGCACCGCGGTGCCGCCCGCGAGCAGCAGGCCGGACGCGACCTCCCAGGACAGCCCGGCGGGTTTCGGGACGACGGAGCTCGCGGGCACGTCCACCTCGCTCGCCGAGGCGCCGGGCGCGGGGTGCACGACCACCTCGTCGCCGACCGAGATCGGACCGGCCTTCCCGGTGGCCCCCTCGCCGACGGCGGTGACCACGCCGGCGAGCTCGTTGCCCACGGGCAGCGGCAACCTCGCCGGGTCGGAGCCGAACGCTCCGCTGTAGAGCTTGTGGTCGATCGGGTTCACCCCGATCGCGCGGGCCTCGACCAGGACCCGGCCGGGACCGGGCGGGGCGACCTCGGCGTCGACGACGGACAGGACTTCCGGGCCACCGAAGGCGGTGGCGACGATGCGAACACCCATGTCCGCCGCAACACCGCCCGCACCGCCCGGATTCCCCACCGCCGCGCCGCATCCGGTGACGCGGGGGAACCGGACGGCTCTACGCTGCGTCGTAGCGCTGAGCCGAGGCCGAAGTGGGGGTCGAGATGTACATCGAGGAGACGGGTGCCGGGGACGGCGACATCAAGGTCACCGTCGAGGGCGTGGAGTACACCGCCGAGGCGAACTACGACCTCGACGGCGACGGCGTGGACGACGCGGTCACGATCCTGACCGAGGACGGCCACGTGGCCTACCTCGACGAGGACGCCGACGGCGCCGCCGAGGTGATGCAGACGGTGGACGCGGACGGCACCGTCGTCGGCCAGGCCCGCTACGACGCCGCCACCGGCGACTGGGTCGCCGAGCAGCCGGAGCAGCACCCCGGCGCGGCCGACCCGCGGCAGCGCGGCGGGGCACCCTTGGTCATCGACACCCCGGGCGGCGAGCAGCAGATCGGGCCCGCCACCGAGGACACCGACAACGACGGCCGCCCCGACACCGCGGTGGTCACCACGGAGCACGGGACGATGCTGGTGACCGACGTGGACGGCGACGGTTCCGCGGACCAGCTGGTGGAGATCGGGAACTCCGGCGAGGTCACCATCACCCACCACACCGGCGCCGGGGAGTGGACGGTCGTCGAGCAGGGCACCCTCGACCAGCACGGCCAGTACGTGCCCGCCCCGCACCCGGCGGCCGGTGCGACCGACGACGCGACCTGGACGTTCGGCGACCCGGAGCCGCCGGAGGCGCAGCAGGTCGCCCAGGAGCGGCCCACGACCTGCTCCGATTCGGACGCCGCCTGGAGCTGACGGTCCCGAGCGCTCGAATTCCTCCTATCCGGTGGAGTTCGGGCGCTGTTCGCATCCCGGTTCGGCGCGGGAACGGCACGAGATGTCCGCCCGGCCGTCATCTCCCGTTCGCGGGGCTGTCCGCTTCGCCGGAAATCCTTGGTCATCCACGCGCGGGGGCGACTGAATTTTCGTCTAGACCTGTGCTTCGCCGGGGTACTGAATCGATCCCCTTATCGTTCCTGTGAGAGAACCTACACAGCTGATCTCCATTGCGAGCGCCCGGCACCGTTAGCCTCGGTGCATCCCTTTCCAAGCTCCTCCCGTTCTGCGGGTGGGGCGAAGCATTCTCTGAACACGCCGGTGGCACCGCCGCCGCCGGACGAGCATTCCGGGCTGTGGCGCCCAGTCAGGAGACACGAAGCGATGACCGCCTTGACCATCCCAGGTCTCGACCAGGCACCCACCGACCACGCACGCCTGCTGTCGTGGGTGCGCGAGGTCGCCGAGCTGACCACGCCCGAGCGGGTGGTGTGGTGCGACGGCTCCCAGGAGGAATGGACGCGGCTGACCGACGAGCTGGTCGAGGCGGGCACCTTCACCCGGCTGGAGAAGAAGCCCAACTCGTTCTGGGCCGCCTCGGACCCGACGGACGTGGCGCGCGTCGAGGAGCGGACCTACATCTGCTCCCGGGAGCGCAAGGACGCGGGCGTCACCAACAACTGGATGCAGCCCGACGAGATGAAGGCGATCATGACCGAGCTCTACCGGGGCTCGATGCGCGGTCGCACCATGTACGTCATCCCGTTCTGCATGGGTCCGCTGGAGGCCGACGAGCCGAAGCTGGGCGTCGAGATCACCGACAGCGCCTACGTGGTGACCTCCATGCACATCATGACCCGGATGGGCGCGAAGGTCCTGGAGAAGCTGGGCAGCGACGGCGCGTTCGTACCCGCGCTGCACTCGGTGGGCGCCCCGCTGGAGCCCGGCGAGCAGGACGTCGCCTGGCCCTGCAACGACACGAAGTACATCACCCACTTCCCCGAGGAGCGGATGATCTGGAGCTTCGGCTCCGGCTACGGCGGCAACGCGCTGCTCGGCAAGAAGTGCTACTCGCTGCGGATCGCCTCCGCGATGGGCCGCGACGAGGGCTGGCTCGCCGAGCACATGCTGATCCTCAAGCTCACCTCGCCGGAGGGCAAGGTCCACTACGTGGCCGCCGCGTTCCCGTCGTCGTGCGGCAAGACGAACCTGGCGATGCTGCAGCCGACCATCCCCGGTTGGAAGGCGGAGACGCTCGGCGACGACATCGCCTGGATGCGCTTCGGCGAGGACGGCAGGCTGTACGCGGTGAACCCGGAGGCCGGTTTCTTCGGCGTCGCCCCGGGCACCGACGAGAACACCAACCCGAACGCGATGCGCACCATCGAGCAGGGCAACACGCTGTTCACCAACGTGGCCCTCACCGATGACAAGGACATCTGGTGGGAGGGCATGGGCGAGGCGCCCGCGCACCTCACCGACTGGAAGCAGCGGGACTGGACGCCGGACTCGGACGAGAAGGCCGCGCACCCGAACTCCCGCTACTGCACGCCGATGTCGCAATGCCCGATCCTCGCCGACGAGTGGGACGACCCGAACGGCGTGCCGATCTCGGCGATCCTGTTCGGCGGCCGCCGCAAGACGACGGTGCCGCTGGTGAACGAGGCGTTCGACTGGCAGCACGGCGTGTTCATGGGCGCCACCATGTCCTCGGAGACCACCGCCGCCGCCGCGGGCCAGGTCGGCGTGGTGCGCCGCGACCCGATGGCGATGCTGCCGTTCATCGGCTACAACGTCGGCGACTACTTCCAGCACTGGGTGAACATGGGCAAGTCGGCGGACGCGACGAAGCTGCCCCGGATCTTCTACGTGAACTGGTTCCGCCGCGACGAGTCCGGCAAGAAGATCGTGTGGCCGGGCTTCGGCGAGAACTCCCGCGTGCTCAAGTGGGTCGTGGACCGCATCGAGGGCAACGCGGCCGCCGAGGACACCGCGATCGGCCGGGTGCCGTCGGCCGACCAGATCGACCTGTCCGGCCTGGACACGCCGCGCGAGGACGTGGAGACCGCGCTGCACGTGGACGTGGAAGAGTGGAAGGCGGAGATCCCGCTGATCGAGGAGTGGTTCGCCACGATCGGTGCGGACCTGCCGAGCTCGGTGCAGGACGAGTTCGACGCCCTCAAGCAGCGCCTCGGCGTCGCCTGACCCGACACGACCCCGAGAAGGGGGGGGGCCGGGGGGGGGCGGGGGGGGGGGGGGGGGGGGGGGGGGGGGGGGGCCCCCCGCCCCGCGGGGGGGGCGGGGGCCCCCCGGCCCCGCCCCCCCCGCGCG
>NZ_JAIUKB010000117.1:0-6068 GCF_020176785.1 Saccharopolyspora sp. 6V
GGACGCGACCGGTCGGATCGAGGCGCTTCATGCCCCCCAGCGCTCCGGCTGACCGCCCCCAAGTACCGCGGGAGCTCCCCCCGCCGCGCCCGCCCCCCCCCCCCCCCCCCCCCCCCCCCCCCCCCGCGCCCCCCCCCCCCCCCCCACGCGATTTCCGGGAAGAAACCCGCAATTCCGCGGATTCATCGCGACCGCAGTCCGCGAAACCGGCGAATCGGTCCGGAACTTCCGAAAAATGGATCGACGGAACGGAACCCGCCGGGCACCCTGCACGTCCTAAGAACAAAGGATCACGAGGGGAGGAGGTGTGTCATGGCGGGTGCGGCGCTGTTGCTGCTGGCGTTGATCGCGATCGTGATGGTCTTGCTCGCACCGGACCGGCACGACGACGCGGACGACCACGAGGTGCGGATTCCCGCGCCCCGGGCGGAAGGCGAGCTCGGCTCGGCTCGTCCGGGCGCGGTCGACGAGAAGGAACGGGCCTGATGGACGGTGTCCCGAGGAGCGGATCTGCGGGTGGACGAGCGGCGAGTGGAGATCATTCCCTCGCCGCTCGTGCCACTTCCGCTCCCGCACACGTCATTTGATCGCCCCGGTGAGCGTGAAAGCGCCGCCCAGCGATCGGGACACCAGCAGGTACAGCCCGATCACCGGAGCCGTGTAGAGGATCGAATAGGCGGCGAGCTGCCCGTAGGCGATCAGCCCGCCCTGGCCGAAGAACGCGAACACCCCCACCGAGGCCGGCTGCTTCGCCGCGTCCAGCAGCAGCACGAACGGCACGAAGAAGTTCCCCCAGGCGTTGATGAACGTGAAGATCCCGACCACGCCCATGCCGGGGACGATCAGCGGCAGCACCACCGAGCGCAGCGCCTGCATCGCCGAGGCCCCGTCCACCCAGGCCGCCTCCTCCAAGCTGATCGGCACGCCGTCCATGAAGTTCTTCGTCATCCAGATCGCCACCGGCAGCGAGGTCGCGGCCAGGAACAGCGTGGTGCCGAACATCGAATCGACCAGGTCCAGCCGGACGAACATGCTGTACACCGGCACCATCACCGCCGTGATCGGCAGCCCGGTCGCGAACAGCACGGTGTACAGGAACGGCCGCCGGAACCGGGACCGGTAGCGGGACAGCGGGTAGGCGCACAACACCGCCGCCAGCACCGAGATCAGCGCCGCGCCACCGGACAGCAGCAATCCGTTCCACAGTGGACGGATCGTGGTCTCCCAGTCCAGCACCTGCTCGAAGTTCTCCAGCGTGAACCGCTGGGGCACCGCCGCCGACAGCGGCGCCTCCGCGTCGAACGCGGCGGTGAGCAGCCACAGCAGCGGCGCCAGGAACAGCAGCGCGATCACCCCGAGCAGCGAGCCGACCAGCGCCGACTCGCCCCGGCGGCTCACACCTCCTCCCGCAGCGTGCGGGCGTAGACCACGGCGAACAGCGCGCCGACCGCCAGCAGCACCAGCGAGATCGTGGCGCCGTAGCCGATCTCGTCCAGCTCGAAGGCCTCGTCGTACATCAGCAGCGGCAAGGTCTGCGTCGCATCCCCCGGACCGCCCGCGGTGAGCACGTAGATCAGCGTGAACACCCCCAGCGTCTGCAAGGTCACCAGCATCAGGTTCGTCAGCACCGAACGGCGGATCACCGGCAACGTCACGTGCCGGAAGCGGCGCAGCGCCCCCGCCCCGTCCACCTCGGCGGCCTCGGTGAGCTCGGTCGGCACCTCGGACAGCGCCGCCTGGTACACCAGCATCGAGAACGCGGTGCCGCGCCAGGCGTTGCCCAGCACGATCGCCAGCAGCGGCGCGCTGAACAGCCAGTCCTGGCTCAACCCGACCGCGCCGAGCAGCGCGTTCAACGTGCCCTCCGGGTTCAGGAACGCGTACAGCGCGAACGCGGCCACCAGCTCCGGCAGCACCCAGGCGGACACCACCGAGACGCCGACCGCGTTGCGCAGCAGCCGGTTCCGGTGCCGGGTCAGCACCGCGATGAGCAGCCCGAGCCCGTTCTGCCCGATCACCGCCGAACCGACGGTGAACACCACCGTCAGCCACGCCGAGTGCCACAGCGCCGGATCGGCGAACAGGCGGCGGAAGTTCTCCAGGCCGACGAACTCCGGGGAGGTCGCCGCCGCCCCGGTCAGCGCCGCGTTCGTGAACGAGACGTAACCGCTCCACAGGATCGGGCCCGCCACGAACAGGCCGAGCAGCAGCACCGCGGGCGCCATCGGCAGCAACCACCGCGACAGCACGGCGCCGCGCATCAGCCGCCCCGGGTCTCGTCCGGGCCGGCGATGCGCCGCACCTGCTCGGTCCACCGCTGGGACACCTGCTCCGGGTCCGCGCCGCCCGCGACGTCGAGCACCGATTGCTGGATCTCCTCGGAGATCTTCGGGTACTCCGGCAGCGTCGGGCGGTAGTGCGTGCCCTCCAGCAGCCCGAGCCAGAACCCGGCCAGCGGGTTCGCCGCGGTGAGCCGCGGATCGGCCGCCGAGTCCTCCCGGGACGGCAGGTTCCCGGAGGACAGCGCGTACTCGGTGACGTTGTCCCGGCTCAACGCGATCGTGAGGAACTCGAAGGCGTCGTCCTGCTTGCCGCCGGAAGCGCTCATCGCCAGCGTCCAGCCACCGGACGTCGACACGGTGCCACCGCCGTCCCGCGTCGGCATCGGCGCGGCGGACATCGTCTCCGCCCAGTCCCGCCAGCCCGCGGATTCCCACTGCCCGGAGGCGAAGCTGCCGTCCAGCCGCATCGCGACCTTCCCCTGCCGGGTGAGGTCGTCGCGGAGCTTCTTGTCGTACTGGGCGTCGGCGATCTGCGCGCGGCTCTGGGTGAGCCCTTCGCCGACGGCGGTGGACAGGAAGCGCATCGCCTCGGTGAAGCCCGCGTTCGGCGCGATCCACCTGCCGTCGTGCAGCGAACCGGTCTCGGTGCCGTGCAGCAGCATCAGCACCGTCTGCATGGTCACCGCTTCGCCTTCCGCCTTGCCCATCGGCAGGTCCAGGCCGATCACGTCGGGGAACCGCTGCTTCACCCGGCGGGCGGCGGCGAGCACGTCGTCCCAGCCGTCCGGTTCCCAGTCGGCGGGCAGTCCCGCGCGGGCGAACAGGTCGCGGTTGAACCAGATGCCGCGGGTGTCGGTGTCCAGCGGGATGCCGTAGGTGCGGCCGTCGGTGGCGCGCCCGGCCTGCTTGGTGGTGTCGATGAAGTGGTCCCAGTCCGCCCAGTCCGCGAGCCGCTCGTCCAGCGGCGCCAGGTAGCCGGCGGCCACGTCGGAGTTGACGGTGAAGCTGTCCTCGTAGAGCACGTCCGGTGCGGTCTTCGCGGAGCGCATCCGCAGCTGCAGCTTCGACAGGTACTCGCCCTCGGGCGCCACCACCGGGTCCAGCGAGACGTGCTTGCCCGGGTTCGCCTGCTCGTACTGCTGCTTGACCCGCTGCATCAACGCGTCGACCTGCGTGGAGTTCCCGTAGCGGTGGTAGGCCACGCTGATCGTGTCCGGGTCGTCGGCCGTCCCGCCGCCGCAGCCGGTGGCTGCCAGCACTGCGGCGATCAGGACCAGGGGTAATCGTCGGCGAGGCATCGATCCTCCCGGTGCGGGACTCGTCCCGGTAGCCGTCGCGGCCGCCCCGGTCGGGGACCGGCCGGTCTTCGATGAGCTGCGCGATCACCTGACCCGCTCGGCGCTTGCGCCCGATGTGAGATCAGGATCACACTGCACCGTAATTCCATTCGATGAAGCAAGTCAACGACACGAGCGCCTCGGGAGCCCCCGCATGCGGCAGGAGTTCTGGCAGGGCACCAACCTCCCCAGGGTGGGCGGGTTCAACCGCGCGGTCGTGCTGGACGCGATCCGCGCGAACGGCGGCGTGAGCCGCGTCGAACTCGCCCGCAGGACCGGGCTCACCGCGCAGACCATGTCGAACATCGTGCGGGCGCTGATGGCCGACGGGCTCGTCACCGAGGACGGGCACGCGCCCTCCACCGGCGGCAAGCGGCGGGTGATGCTGCGGGTCGTGCCGGACGCCTACCAGTCGGTGGGCCTGCACCTGGATCCGGAGCGGATCACCGGGGTGCTGCTGGACCTGGACGGGCGGGTGCGGGCGCGCAGCACGCGGCGCGTCGCCGCGGGCGCCTCCCCGGACGCCGTCGTCGGCGCGCTCGCCCGCACCGTCGGGCACCTGGTGCGGCGCTCCACGGCCGCATCCACCGAGGACGGGGAGGTCGAGGGCGGCCGGGTGCTCGGCGTGGGTCTCGCCGTGCCGGGTCCGGTGGACGACGCCCACCGCCGGGTGTTCAGCCCGCCGAACCTGCCCGGCTGGCCCGAAGTCCCGCTCGCCGACCTGGTGGAGGAGCGCGCCGGGCTGCCGGTGGTGATGGACAACGACGCGACCGCCGCGGCCATCGGCGAGCGGTGGTCGGGCGGCGCGGAGCGGTCCGGCTCGTTCGTCTACGTCTACCTGGGGTCCGGGGTCGGGCTGGGCGTGGTGCTCGGCGACCAGGTGTACCGGGGGCTCAGCGGGAACGCGGGCGAGGTCGGGCACCTGCCCACCGGCACCGGCAAGGAGTGCGCGTGCGGCAAGCGCGGCTGCCTGGAGGCCTACTGCTCGATGCGGGCCGTCGTCGCCGAGTGGACCGCCGCGGGCGGCGCCGCCGGCGGCGCCGCGATCTCCGACGCCTACCAGCGGATCTGCCGGGACGCGGCGCGCGGCGACGTGGCCGCCGCCCGGTTGCTGCGGCAGGCCGCGAGCAGGCTGGGGCAGGCGCTGGCGACCGTGGTGAGCGTGCTGGACGTGGACCGGGTCGTGCTCGGCGGGCCCGCGCTGCGGCACGGCGGGGAGATCATCCGGGAGCGGGTGCGCAGGCAGCTGCTGGGCCAGGTGCGGGCGGCACGAGCCCGCCCGGTGGAGGTGCACTCGGCGCTGATCGGGGAGGACGCGGGCGCGGTCGGCGCGGCCTCGCTGGTGCTGGACCACGCGTACTCGCCGCGGCTGGCGACGTTGCTGGGCGGATGAGCCCGCGCCGCCCGGAGTCCCCGCCCGTCCCGGACCCGGGACGGGCGGGACCCGGTCAGGCGTCGGCGCGCACCTCGGCGGCCGCGCTCCCGGCGCCGTCCCGCACCGCGTCGGCGATGGCGCGGCCGAAGGCCGCCATGCCGCGGGCGTTCGGGTGCAGCGGCGCGGCCACCGAGGTCGGCAGCACGCCCTCCAGGTACTTGTCCTGCGGTGCGGCGCACACGTCGTGTCCCTCGCTGACCGCTCCGATGTCGACGAACTCGGCACCGTGCGCGACCGCCCGCTCGCGCAGCAGGTCGCTCAACCTGTCCACGTTGGACTGGATGTAGTCGGCGTCCCGGCCCCAGATCGGTTCCTTCGGGTAGCACCCGCCGGGCCGGACGTAGGTGCCGTAGCCCGCGACCACGACCTTCGCGTGCGGCGCGCGGGCCGCGATGCCCTCCAGCGCCGCGTCGAGGTCGCCGGAGATGCCGTCGACGCGGGTGGCGAGTTCGTCGCCGTGCGCCGTGTACTTCTCCGCGCAGGACCGCCCGATGGGTTCCGGCAGCGCGTTCAGGCAGCTGACCGCGGCACCGACCAGGTCCACGTCGTTGCCGCCGATGGTGAGGGTGACCAGGTCGGTGGTGGTGCTCAGCGCGTCGAACTGCGGGGGGAGGAAACCGTGCTGGCGGCCGGTGAAGTCCTCGATCTCGGCGCCGGAGCAGGTCGCGTCGGTGAGCTCCGCGCCGAGCGCGTCGGCGACGACCCGCGGGTAGTTCCGGGTGGAGCGCAGGCACGCGAGGTTCGGGTCCGGTCCGGGGATCAGCGGGCCGGCGGCGGCGGAGTCGCCGAGCGCCACGTAGTGGATCGGTGCCGCGGCGGTCATTGTCGCGGCGGTCGGTGCCGCGGTGAGCGGTTCGGCGGCGTGCGCGGGCACCGGTGCCAGCGCGCAGGCCACGAGGGCGGCGGCCGCGCCCCGGCGGAGCGCCCGGCGGGGGTGCGCGGCGGTCCGGTCGAGGCGTCGTCGGCGGCCGGGACCGGCGGGAGGGATGTCCACGGAGACCTCCGGGAGGGGGC